>QHXG01000089.1 GCA_003222845.1 Acidobacteriota bacterium
TGATGCTCGAATCATTTGCTGCCGACGCGAACCAACGTCCGTCCCGGCTGAAGTCGACGGCGTTGAAAGCAGTCGAGTGGCTTTCCAAAGTACGCGTCTCTTCGCCACCGGTTAGCTTTCGAAGATTGACAACTCGGTCACCTGCGCCCAACGCCACGGTGTCAGCGCTGGGACTGAAAGCAGCGAACACCAGTTGCTCAGCGTTGGCGTCGCCGGGAATCGCGCGGCCTTCTTTTCCTGTGTTGGTATTCCAGAACTCGATTCCACCGTCCTGGTGCGCCGATAACAGCGCCCCACCGGAACCAAATGCGACCGCGATGACGCTCGACGCATCATGCTTCAGGTTGAAGCGTTCGCGGTCTGATTCAGTGGGCCATAGGCAAACCGTGCCGTCCGAGCTTCCCGAAGCAAGCCAACCGCTGTCAGAGCTAAAAGCGAGTGCGGTAATTTTTCCAGATTGCTTTCGCAGCGTGCGGACAACTCGCCAATTACTGGTGTCCCACAATTTCACCACGGTGTCGGCGCTGCCTGAAGCGAGCCACTTGCCGTCCCCACTAAAGGCCAGCGCCATCACCCGCTCGGTGTGATCGTTCAGCGTCTTTATCTCTTTACCGTTCGTGAGATTCCAAATCTTGACCGTCTTATCAGCGCTGCCTGAAGCGAGCCAGCGATTGTCCGGGCTAAACGCGAGCACTTCAATAGAAGATGTATGGCCCGGCAGCGAATACAATTCGTGCCCCGTAGCCACGTCCCAGACTTTCACCGTTCGATCGCTGCTGCCTGAAGCGAGCCACTGGCCGTTACGGCTCGTTGCCAGCGATTTGACGTAATTAGTATGGCCGGTTAGCGCGCGGAGTTCACGGCCGGAAGCCACCTGCCAAATCTTGATGGCGTTGTCCGAACCTCCTGAAGCCAGCCAGCTACCGTCAGGTCCGAAAGCCGAGCAATCAACACCTTTGGAATGCCCAGTTTGCAACACCAGCTCCGGGCGAGTTGTGGTGCTGTCCTTGAGAGAGGCAGAAGTCCCGCGTCCCACAAGCGTCGCTAAACTCAGAAACCCGACACTCAGAAAGAATAACAGGCCTAAAGCAACGGCCACCATTCTTCTCGGATGCGATGTGGCGAATCCTGAACTCATATTGGTTAGTATGCCGAATCCTTAGAACCGCTGCCGAGCGATCTTGATCTTTTTAGCAAACGGCGTTCAGAGTACCGACTTCAGTCGGGCGTTTCTCTTGTCGACGAAAAACCCAACTGAAGTTGGTACTCTAACTCATGTAGCCGGAGTTCTAACATCCTGGTAGCGATCTTTCATGGCCCAAATCGATGTCGGTATTCATCCGAGCTAATGAACGCTTTCACCATCTCAGCATTTACAAAATTACCATTGAACTGATTCAGCTTCGTCAACCAGAAGTCGTAACCAGTGTAATCCGAGTCAGGCGCATCGTTCGGGTTCCGTCGCAGGTAACCAATATACTGCAACAACACAAACGCCCGGTTGAACTCCTGAGTATTCAAGATCGAATTCTCAGCTACTCGCCGCAGGGCCCCCGCCCTGGCCGCCACATCGCTGGTGTTAGTCGCCGAACCAAACTCCGCAATCGCTGCGTTGCGATCCGTGGTCGATGGCGTCACGCCGGCATTCGAAAATAACTGATTCACAAACGCCGTCGGCGTCAGCGATGTCGCATACGCCGAGGTGAACCGTGAGCGCTGCACGAACTCCGTGGTGAACGCCTGCTTGTTGTTCTCCAGAACGGTCTCCCAACCGCTCTGGCCCACGACCACACCTTGCCCAATCTCCTGCGTGTCCGCCAGAAACTCACCGAAGCGGACGATCGGAACTGCAAGCTGATGTGACCCGTTGAAGGCTGACATGCCCATCGCGTCGCCGTAAGCAGCTTTGTAGATTCTTTCTACCAGATAACCCGTCTGCTGAAATTCTATCGACAGAAAGAATGCCGCCGACACGTTCACGCGCTTGGCTTCGACACACTGGACATTGCTGCCGCACGAAGTAATCTCATTAGTCCAGAACGCCAGCCCGCTCGCATCAGGCTCACGATTGAGGAAGTCGAGGTAGTGGAGGCGCGCGAACACGCCTGCCTGATCGATTGGATTCATGCCGGTGGTGGTTTCATTATCGGTGATGGTCACGGTGACAGTGCTCGGCGAACCAAGCGTTATTCCGGTGGGATTGCTGAGCGTGATGCTGAAGTTTTCAGTTCCTTCGGCGTACGAATCATCGATGATCGGAACCAGAATTTGCTTGGAAGTGTCACCGGCGGCGAACCGCAACGTCCCCAGGGTCGTCTCGTAATCGCAACGCGCGGAGGCCTGCCCGGTGACCTGGTTGCATTGATTCAAGCCCGCGCCATCGCTGGTGGTGTAATCAACCGTGAAGGCGGCGGAGGTACTTCCCGTGCGCGTCACAGTTACGGCTCGGCTGCCGATGCTTTCCGCGGTGGTATAGGTCGTCGCGCTGAATTGCACCGCGGGCGATGGCGTCGGCGTCGGTGTTGGCGTCGGAGTTGGCGTTGGAGTGGGCGTTGGAGTGGGCGTTGGTGTCGGTGTTGGCGTCGGAGTTGGCGTCGGCGTTGGAGTGGGCGTTGGCGTCGGCGTGGGCGTTGGTGTTGGGGTCGGCGTTGGCGTTGGTGTCGGAGTGGGCGTCGGTGTCGGTGTGGGTACTGAACCTACAGTCAAGCAGGCGGAGAACTCCGAAGTATTGCCCTGCGGGTCCGTCGCCGTACAGTTGATAATGCCGCCGTTTATTCCCATCGGAAAATCGAATGGGAAACTGAACGGCGCGTTGCCACTATTGTCAGTCATAACGTTAGGCACTTTTCCAAACACCAGTGGCTTGGTGGCGGCCTGATTAGTTACGCATTGCGCGTCCGCGCTGAAATACCAGTGCACTGTGAAGATAGTATTTGGAGTACTGTTCAATGCGCCATTTATCGTGAGCGCATCCACGCCAATCGGATCCGGCATGGCCAGCTCTCTGCGGATCGGAACTTGACGTGACGTAGTTTTCGGCGAGCTAGCAGGCACGGCCGAAGTCAGCACCGGAAAGTTCTGTTGCAGGTTGGCGCCGCTGTCGGCATCAAGCGGATCGTTGGGCGTGATCCCCGGATCGCCCAGATCGATCCCGAGCGCCGCGTTGGCGTAGATCGCGTTCTGAATCACCTGGATCTGGATGCCAGGGTCGTTAGTGGGGAAGTTTGGAATATTGACGCCGTTCCTTCCGTTGCACGTAATCACGTTATCGATAATCGTATGACTGACGGACCCTTTGTTCACAAAGACGCCGTCGCGAAGGTTGCCGACGCAGTTGTTGCCGGTCACGTCGGTGCCAACGTAGTTATTCTGTACTGTGACGCCGGTCGAGCCGCTCTGGGTGTCGATGCCAATGGAGACCCCATGGCGGCCGTTTGCTGAGATTACATTCCGTGCCTCAGTGGCGGGACCTCCGATCGTGTTGTTTGGCGCCTGGCTGGTGGTCACACCGTTCAAGTCGTTGCCGAGCGCCGCGGTGCCCGCGGCATTAGTGCCGATGAAATTGCCTTGAACCGCGTTTCCCATCCCCCCGTCAATAAGAACACCGCTTAGACCATTACCGGATATGGTGTTTCTTGCCCCAACTGAAGTTCCACCAATCGTATTATTATTGTATTGAACGAGCACCCCGTTCTCATTGTTGCCGAGGTCAGCCGTACCATTGACATCTGTGCCGATGTAGTTGCCTTGCACCGAATCGCCGATGGTAATGAGCACAATTCCGTTTCTGCTGTTACCCGAGATGATATTACGCGTACCAGGTGTAGTTCCTCCGATCATGTTGTGGTTGGCCCCGTTTTCTCCTCGTACCCCGTCTTTGTTGCCCAGACTGGTCGCACCCGTCAAACCTGTGCCAATGTAGTTACCTTGCACAAGGTTACCTGTAGCGTAGGAGAGATACATATAGACACCGGATCCTGAAGGTGGGTATTCGCCCCCGTTGCCTGAGATGATATTGCGAGCCCCGGCCGTCGTTCCCCCAACCGTCTCGTTGCTCGATCCATAAATCTGAACTCCAAAGAACCCATTGCCCAAAGGAGAAGTGCCGTTGACATTCGTGCCGATGAAGTTGCCTTGCACTCGATTCCCGCCCATAACGCCCTGGGCTCCGCCGAGAGTGACGCCGTCGTTGCGGTTGCCGGAGATAAGGTTGCGCGCCGCAGCCGCCGTCCCGCCAATTATGCAGTTGTTGGCTCTCTCATTGATGAACACGCCGTAACCATTAAGTCGTCTGATGTTTCCCGTGACATCTGTGCCAATGAAGTTGCCTTCGATAATATCGCCGCCTTTCGTATTCAAGGCGATCGCAAATTGGAGCGTGCTGGTTCCGAAGTTGTTTATTGTTAAGCCCCGCACCGTGCTGTTCCCAGCACTGATGGTGATCCCATCTATGCTCGTACCTGGCCCGCCGCTAAGTTCGATGATCGGCGTGCCAACAAAACCTAGCTGAGTAGTTCCGTCTATAGTTACCGCGTCCGTTATCGTAGGAAGTTGAACTGATTGAGTAATCGTGTGCGGGCCGGCACCGGGAATATTGAAAGTGATCAAATCCGCGCCTGGAGTTTCATTGGCGTCGAGGATGGCGAAGTAGAGCGAGCCGGGGCCGTTGGCGTTCGTGTTAGTCACCACGAACATATTTTCGGGCTGAGACGGAAGCACCGTGGGCGTGCTCCTGCCACTTATCAGCACAGTCAGATCATCGATTGCGTCACCGTTCAGTCGCATCGGCAGTACGGCACTTGCTGCACCGCCCTCCAATTCCACAGTGGCTGTCTCAAACTCCGAGTATTCCTCTTGGGTGGCTCTCCTCGCTGCATCACGGCCAATGTATTTGTTAGGTTGCCCCAAGACGTGAACTTGCCGGTTGACGGAATCCAGTACCAGCAGATTGTCTCGCAATATGCTCGATACGCGGGCGCGCACTAGTCCACTAGCCGCAGGCCAGAGTTCGGAGGAAACAGTAGCACTCTGCCATGATGCCAGTCGGTTACCGGTTTCTTGTGTGGCGTCGGCCCTACCTCTGCTCAGCACTTGCACGGTTCCATCCAGACAAAGCATCGCAATCTCGAATTGCCCGTCGCCACAAGTAAAGTCTCCGATAACTAACGACCTAATCGCAGTCGGAAAGATGCGGGAATCCACTTTAGCCGGCGCAACCTCAGCGCGCCTCGTTTCATCCAGCGACAACTTCCGGTCGCGACCGTGGACAATCATTAGCTCATTTCCAGCCGCGACGGCCAAATCTATCGGGTATTCATTATCCAATTGGCCCAGCGCCAGCGAGGTCACCGGGGCTGGCGCAGAGAAAACTTCTGGTTGAGCTCTTAGCGCGCCTTCCGGGCCTTCAAAGACCATGAGCTTGGGACCATCTTCGCCATCGACTCCAATGACGACATCCGTCAGCCCGTCGCGTCGATTGATCTCGCCTGTGGTCATCGCCGTGGCTACGCCCCGCAGCGGAATCTCTTTTGCTGGTTGAAATCCGCCGTGACCATCGCCGGAAAGGAGATAGAGCGCGTTATGGGTTCTGGAGGCGACTACCACGTCCCAATGACTATCACCATCGAAATCTCCCGCACCGATGAAGTCAGCAGCGACGGGGGCAGCAAAGACTCGCGCGGGCGAAAGAAATGGCGCGTCCGTGAACGTGCCATCAGCTATGCCCTGCTTTGCTTCCGGAGCGTTGGGATAGATCGAATCAACATTGCCTCGATGCACCGTGATGATTCCGTGTCCGTCGTAAGCATATCCGCTAACCAAATCCGGAACTCCATCTTCATCGTAATCGGCGGAGACTAAAGAGCGTGCTTCCGCCTTATTTCTTTGCAACCCGAGCCGGAGTGTTTCAGGTCCCTCGTACGCCGTAATCAAATCGTGGCCTTCTGAAAGACTGAGCCTGGGATCACGTGGACCGCTTATATGAGCACTGATCCACTCGCTAAGTCGCGCCCGCTGCAAGGCCCCGTCGCGGGAGGGCGCGGAATGGGCCGGGACAAAGCTTGGATACCAAAGTAATGACGCCATTCCCGCCAAAGGTAGTATCAGCGTGAGAGCTGCGCAAATCGACTTTGTGCGCGACCGGAAGTGGACGTCTGCAATCAGTTTGAGGCTAGTGTAGAGAAACGGCATTAACTGAAAGCGCCCCTCTAAAGCGCAACGTCACGTCAGTCGCCTGGCCGAAACCTATGTACCTAATAGACGTGCCGGAAGGCCAAAATTTGCTGGGTTAGCAAGTTAAGAATACTAAGTCTTAGGGCCCAAACCGATGTCGGTACTCGTCTGAGTTAATGAAGGCCTTGACCATCTCAGCGTTCACAAAGTTGCCGCCAAACTGATTCAGCTTCGTCAGCCAGAAATCGTATCCCGTGTAATCGGTATCCTGCGGATCATTGGGATTTCGTCGCAGATAACCAAGGTACTGCATCAACACAAAAGCGCGATTGAACTCCTGCTGTTGCAGAATTGAGTTCTCGGCCACGTCCCGCAACGCGCGCCCTCGCGCCGCCACGTCGCTGGTATTCGTCGCGGAACCGAATTCATTGATGGCTGCCTGCCGATCGCTTGGTGAAGGCGTCACTCCAGCGTTGGAAAATAATAGATCTACGAATTGTGCCGGTGTCAGCGTTGTTTGAAATGCGGTCAAAAACCGCGAGCGCTGCACAAAGTCTAAGGCGAAAGCCTGCTTGTTATTCTCCAATTGCTGTTGCCAGTTCCCCACGTTCACCACCACGCCTTGGCCAATCTGCTGCGTGTCGGGCAGAAATTCATTGAAGCGCACGATCGGAACCGGAAGTTGATGCGCCCCGCCCAGCGTCGAAGCGCCGCTGGCGCTGCCGAACGCCGCCTTGTACATGCGCTCGACCAGATAACCAGTCTGTTGGAATTCAATCGAGAGGAAGTAAGCGGCCGAAACGTTGATCCGTTTTAGCCCAATGCACGTCTGATCACTTCCGCAGGAAGTTATCTCGTTGGTCCAAAAGGCCAGCCCATCCGCATCCGGCAACCGATTCAAGAAGTCATAATAATGCTCAGTCACGAAGAAGGCGGCCTGATCAATTGGATTCGGCCCGGTGGAAGTGTCGTTGTCGTTGATAGTCATCGTGGCCGCTGAGGGACTGCCCAGAGACGCGCCCGTTGGATTGCTGAGAGTGACATTGAAAGTTTCCGGCCCTTCCAAATACGAATCGTTGACGATGAGGATCGAGATCGTCTTGGAAGTTTCGCCGGCAGCAAACTTGAGAGTTCCCAAAGCGCTGATGTAATCGCAGCGCGCGGAGGCAAAGCCATTGGCAACGTTACAGTTCTGCGATCCCGCGCTGTCGCTGGTCGCGAAATTGACGGTAGCGACGCCGGAACTGTCTCTCGATCGAGTAACGGTAACATTAAGCTGCGGACTCCCCTCACTCACATTGAAGGCCGACGCGCTGAGCTCGATGCTCGGCGTTGGCGTTGGTGTTGGTGTTGGTGTTGGTGTTGGCGTGGGCGTGGGCGTGGGCGTTGTTGGCGTTGGCGTGGGCGTGGGCGTCGGAGTTGGTGTTGGCGTGGGCGTCGGCGTCGGTGTTGGCGTGGGTGTTGGAGTCGGCGTGGGCGTTGGTGTTGGTGTCGGCGGAGTCCCCATCGCAAAGCAGGCCGAAAACTCCGAAGTATTTCCCTGTGAGTCGGTCGCCGTGCAGTTAATAATGCCGCCGTTTGTGCCCACCGGAAAATCAAAAGGAAAACTGAAGGCAGCATCGCCATTGCTATCCGTCGCGACGCCGGGAACTTTTCCGAGGACCAGGGGTCTGCTCATGGCCTGATTATTCGTGCACTGTGATTCAGTGCTGAAATACCAGTGTACTGTGAACGTCGAGTTCGGAGCGCTCTTCAGTGTGCCCTGCACCGTTAAGCTGTTAGAGTCTAAAGCCTGGCCCCGTGCTGAATGCTCACTATAGGAATCAAATATCGCTGTGGTAACACTGCTGGCAGTTTTGGCCAAAGTCATGACGGGAAAGTTCTGGTGAAAGTTGGCCTCGCCGTTGCGAGGAAGGCCGTCGAGTGTATTAGGCGTGATTCCCGCATTGCCCAAATCAATGCCCAACGCAGTATTGCCATAGATGGAATTGTTCGTGACTTCAATTCTGATGCCCGGATCATTCGTGACAAAGTTAGGAATATTGACGCCGTTTCTTCCATTGCAGGTTATGAGATTTTCAACAACCGTGTGACTAACCGAACCACGATTGACGAAGACGCCATCTCGCAAATTGCCGAGACAATTGTTCCCACTCACGTCTGTGCCTATGTAGTTGTTTCTGACGGTGACGCCGGTCGAACCGGAATTGGTGTCGATGCCGATAGAGACGCCGTGTCGTGCATTCGCCGAAATGATATTCCGAGCATCTGTCGTCACGCCGCCGATGGTGTTGTTAGGCGCGTTGCTCGTTGATACGCCGTTCAGATCGTTTCCGAGCGCGGCGGTGCCGGCGGCGTTCGTACCGATGAAGTTACCTTGCACGAAATTCCCTGTTGCGTCGGCGCCGTTGAGCAGCACACCACTTAGCATGTTGCCCGAGATGACGTTGCGCGCACCGGCGGTCGTTCCGCCGATTGTGTTACTTCCCCCGAATTCATTATTTGCTCCGGACAGAAGCACGCCGTCCTCCCGGTTCCCCAAGTCAAGATCGCCAGAAACATCCGTGCCGATGTAATTACCCTCGACGATATTTGAATGCGACTGGAGGCGAACTCCGGTAGAGCCGTTGCCCGAGACGATATTTCGCGCTGCCGTTACGGTGCCGCCAATTGTAGCCGTAGCTTCGCGAAGGAAGTCGTGGAAGATCCGAATCCCCTGGCCCGTATTTCCTAAAGCGGCCCCGCCCGAGGAATTGGTGCCAATAAAGTTGCCCTGTATGAGATGGTTTCCGAAGTCGATCCGAATACCCTGGTAACCGTCCCCTGAGCCACCATTACCTGAAATAATATTGCGCGCGCCCGCTACCGTTCCTCCCAACGTAGAGCTATCGGAGCTCAGCAGTACGCCATATAAATTTGAGCCCGATAACAGAAGATTCCCGGTCACATCGACGCCAATAATGTTCCCCTGAATTAGGTTTCCTGCGCAGGCGCCCTTAACATCGACGCCATATTGAAGGTTTCCCGAGATCAAATTCCTTGCCGCTGCAGTTGTACCGCCAATAAGGTTATTGGGGGATCCATCGATCAAAATGCCTTGACTGTTTTGAAATGTCGCCGTCCCCGTCACGTTTGTGCCGATGAAATTACCTTCGACTACGTTACCACCGTTGGTCGTCAATGAAACGGTGTTAACGAACCGATTGATCGTCAAAGCGCGCACGCGACTGTTTCCAGCGTTAATAGTGAGCGCGCTGTTGAAGATGCTAGGCCAGGATCCACTTAGTTCGATGACCGGCGTGCCCGCGAAACCCGGTTGGGTGGTACCGTCGATCGTTACCGGATCGGTGATTGTAGGGAGCGTGTTGATGAGACTAATCGTGAATGGGCCCGCCCCCGGGATGTTGAAGGAGATTAAGTCCGCTCCTGGTGTTTCGTTAGCATCGAGAATGGCAAATTGCAAAGAGCCGGGACCAGTCGCATTTGTGTTGGTGACGACGAAAGTGTTGTTCGGTTCGATCTTGGCAATGACCGGCGCTGTCTGTCCCTTTGTTAGCAAGGTGACGCTATAGAGAGCGCTAGCAGTCAATCGCATCGGCAGCACAGCAACCGGCGCGCGTGCCACATCGAGCGAAGTTGCCTCGGACAAGATCGTTTCCGTCTTGGCCACTGATTCTTTAGCGTCGCTTCTTAGAACGTGAAGCTGATTGTTCACTGCGTCGGTGATGAGCAGATCATCATGCGGCGAACTCGAAATGCGCGCGCAGATCAACTGTGATGAGTGTGAAGCCTTAAAACGAATCGCGCCCGCCGGCCATTCTTCGTCTCTTTGGCGCGTGGCGACTTTTGCTTTCGCGTCGCCTGAACTCAGCACGCTTACGGCGCCATCGTCCATTAACAGGGCCACGTCTGTGCCGCTATCTCCGGTAAAGTTGCCCAGCACCAATGACGCAATGTTAGAAGGAAACTTGCGTTGGGTCACCAAGGCGGGCGAGACTTTCGCTCGCTCGGTCTCGTCGAGAGACAACTTTCTATCACGTCCATGTACGATCACCAACTCGTCGCCGGCGCTCACCGCTAAGTCCATCGTGTATTCATTATCCAATTGTCCCAGTGCCAGGGCAGTGACCTGAGCCGGCATGTCAAAAACCTCGGACTCGGCGCGAAGTGCGCCTTCCGGGCCTTCAAACACCATGACCTTTGGTTCGTCTTGATCGTCGATGCCCACCACAACATCGGTCAAGCCATCACGCCGGTTGATCTCGCCCGTGGTCATCGCTGTGACCACACCCGGCAGCGAAATTTCCTTGGTGAGACTGAGGTCGCCACGGCCATCGCCTGAAAAGAGATACAGCGCGTTGCGAGCTCGCGAGCCAATCACCACATCCCAATGCCCGTCCGCGTCGAAATCTCCAGCGCCAATGAAGCCAGCCGCAACCGGCGCGGCAAATACTTTCGCCGGAGAGAGAAATGGCGCAGAGGTGAAGGCGCCTTTAACTTTTCTTTGCTGAGCTTCGGGAGCGTTGGGATAGATTGCATCAACATTTCCACGCAGCAGCGTCACGATTCCCTGCCCGTTGTAAGAGTAACCACTGACGAGATCGGGCACGCCATCTTCATCGAAATCAGCAGTCGCCAGGCTGAGCGGTTCAGCCAGATTTTGTTCCAGCGCCTGCCGCAATTCGTTAGGGCCGATGTAGGATGTAAGCAGATCGTGGCCATCACTTAAACTGATCGATGGATTACCCCGGCCAGCGGCCCTCACGCTAACATCCGCGCTTAACCGCGCCAGTTCTCCCGGTTGATTGTCGGCAAGTTGGGTCTTCGGAGACTTGGTCTCGCCAAAGGCGTGAACCAGAAAAGGGAGCAGACAAACCGTCAGAATCGCAACTGGGGCTATCGCGCGAGGTTGAAGGAACCAACACGACCATGGCTTTTGCGCCCGGCATCGGTGACGAAGAGGGGGACAAGACATCTTGCTTCCCATTTCAGACTCACTCAATATACGAGAGTGAGACCCTTAACGGATGGGTCGGGGTTTGAGCCTACAACCTTAAAAAGCCATCGCGGGAATTAAAGCAAAGAATGAATAAATGTTCAGGGCGTCGCGATTATGTCAAATGTTCCCCGCCTTGCCTAGAGAGATCTACCACCTCGCTGAAAACAGATTGTCTCGAGTGTCCTAGCCCGAACTACCTGCGGTACGTACCATAGACTTTTAGTCTGTGTTTCTTAATCCCGATTAACCAAGTCACAGACTGAAGTCTATGCTACGCCGCTCACGGTCCAAATCGATGTCGGTATTCATCCGAGGTGATGAACGCCTTCACCATCTCAGCAGCGACGAAGTTGCCATTGAAAGCGTTCAGCTTCGTCAGCCAGAAATCGTATCCCGTGTAATCGGTATCCTGCGGATCGTTGGGATTTCGTCGCAGATAACCAAGGTACTGCATCAACACAAAAGCGCGATTGAACTCCTGCTGTTGGAGAATTGAGTTCTCGGCCACGTCGCGCAACGCACGCCCTCGCGCCGCCACGTCGCTGGTATTCGTCGCTGAACCAAACTCCGCAATCGCTGCGTTGCGATCGGTTGTCGAAGGTGTCACGCCGGCATTCAAGAACAACTGATTCACAAAGCCCGTCGGCGTCATCGAGGTCGAATACGCCGACGTGAACCGCGAGCGTTGCACAAACTCCAATGCGAAAGCCTGCTTGTTATTCTCCAACTGCTGTTGCCAGTTTCCGACGTTCACCACTACTCCCTGGCCAATCTGCTGTGTGTCCCTCAGAAATTCGTTAAGACGCACGACGGGCACCGGCATCTGATGCGAGCCGCCAAAAGTCGAGGTGCCGTTAGCGTCGCCGTATGCTGCCTTGTAGAAGCGCTCCACCAGATAACCGGTCTGCTGAAATTCAATCGACAGAAAGTAGGCTGCCGAAACGTTGATGCGTTTCAGTTGAATGCATGCTTGATCGCTCCCGCAGGAAGTAATCTCGTTGGTCCAGAAAGCCAAACCGCTCGGATCGGGTTCACGATTGAGAAAGTCGACGTAGTGGATGCGCACAAACACGCTCGCCTGGTCGATCGGGTTGGCTCCGGTCGTGGTTTCATTGTCGATGATGGTAATCGTGGCCGTGCTCGGCGAACCGAGCGTTATTCCGGTGGGATTGCTGAGGGTGAGGCTGAAGTTTTCAGTTCCTTCAGCGTACGAATCATCGATGATCGGAATCAGAATTTCCTTGGAAGTTTCACCGGCGGCGAACCGCAACGTCCCCAGGGTCGTCTCGTAATCGCAACGCGCGGAAGCCTGCCCGGTGGCTTGACTGCATTGGTTTAAGCCGGCGCCATCGCTGGTGGTGTAGTCAACCGTGAACGCGCCGGAGGTACTTCCGGTGCGCGTCACGGTTATCGCCCGGCTGCCGATGCCCTCCGCAGTGGAATAGGTAGCGGCGCTGAATTGGACCGCAGGTGTAGGCGTCGGAGTTGGGGTTGGAGTCGGCGTTGGGGTCGGTGTGGCCGCCGGCACCGTGAGGCAGGCGGAGAACTCTGACGTATTACCGTCGGCGTCGGTGGCCGTGCAGTTAATTATGCCGTTGGTTACTCCGATCGGAAAATCAAATGGAAAAATGAAAGCAGCATTGCCGCTCCCATCAGTTGCGACGCCAGGAACTTTTCCAAAGGCCAAAGGCACGCTGGCCGCTTCATTACTCGTGCACTGTGCGTCGGCACTGAAATACCAGTGTACGGTGAACGTGGAATTTGGCGTGCTGTTCAGCGTTCCATTTATCGTGAGTGCATCTGCTCCAATCGGGTCCGGGACGGCCAGATCTCCCGTGCCGGAGTCTGACGGACTTTTAGGACTGGAAGGTGGCACGGCCGAAGTGAGCACCGGAAAGTTCTGTAGGTTGTTTGGGCCGGTGTCCGGATCCTTACTGTCATTGGGTGTAATACCCGCGTTGCCGAGGTCGATGCCCAGGCCGTCGTTGGCGAAGATTTCGTTGTCAGTAATCTGGATCTTCAAACCGGGCGAGTCACTCGCGTCCGGCGGGTTAGTTAAGCGCACGCCCGCGCCATGATCGAAGGCAATGCGGTTTTGAATGATTCTGTCTGCCGTAGCGTTCGCCGGTATAACGATGCCGGCGTTAGTATCAAAGAATGCTGAAGTCCCATTTCCCAGATGTCCATTACCAGTGACGTCGGTGCCAATGTAATTCCCCTGAATCAAGTTCTGAATCGTCGTGGCTCTGAGCGTTGCTCCCACATCTATGCCGGCAATTGAGTTACCAGAAATGATGTTTCGAGCACTAGCTACCGTTCCGCCGATGGTGTTCATCGTGGCGCTAAAGATCATGCCGACCCCGTAGTTGTTGGCTACCTTAACAGTGCCGGTGACATCGGTACCCAAGAAGTTACCTTGAACGAGGTTTCCCGTCGAAGAACTGTCTCTAATCAAGATACCCTGAAAGGTATTGCCGGAAATAATGTTGCGCGCCGCCGTCGAGGTCCCTCCCGTAGTGCTATTGGGCGCACTTATTTCGATCCCTTCAGTATTAGCGACTGATTTAGTGCCGGTGACATCGGTGCCGATAAAGTTGCCCTGAACCAGGGTGCCTGCCGACGGGCCGTACACGATGTCAACACCTGTGCCGTTTCCCGAGATGAGATTCCGCGCGCCGGACGTCGTCCCACCAATAGTATTGTTAGGCGAGCCGGGCGCGCTTCTCGTGCTCACGCCGGCGTGCGAGTTGGCGATCTGCCTGGTGCCGGTCACGTCTGTTCCTATGAAGTTACCCTGTACCAAATTGAGGGTCGCTGGATCCGAGTAATAGGTGGTGAAAATCACGCCCTCGGCAATGCCCGATATCAGATTACGCGCCGCCGCAGTGGTTCCGCCAACGACATTGTTGGCCGTGTCGATACTGATGCCTTCGGTTAATGAAACGCCTCTACTGATGGCCCCACTTATGTCAGTGCCGATGAAGTTGCCTTCGATGATGTTGCTTCCGTTCTTCAGGATGGCGATGGCGCTATTATTGTATCGATTGATGACCAGGCCTCTAATTACAGAGTTTCCACCGTTAACGTTTAAAACGCCGGTCACGCCTCCTGAGAAAGGTCCGGTGTTGGTTCCGTCAATCTCGACGATTGGCCGGCCCGCAAAGCCGGGCTGCGTGGTCGCGTCAATGGTAAGTGCCTCGGTAATCTCAGGCAGGGCTGATGCGGGCGTGATCGTCTGCGGACCAGAGCCAATATTAAAATTGATTGTGTCAGGGCCAACATTCAGATTCGCATCGATAATCGCCTGTCTAAATGATCCTGGCCCGCTGTCGTTGGTGTTGTTGACGAGGATCGGCCGAGATTGCGGCGGAGAGGTGTCGGTCAACAGACTGAGACTCCAGCCTCCAGTGATGGTCCCGCTGTTGCCGACCTGATCATCGACAACGTACAAGCTCCAGGTTCCGTTCGGGCTGGATGTAAAGACTCCAAGAGCATTGGCAAATGGAGGTTGTGGAGCCGGCGCAGGAAAAAAATCCACCGATCCGTCGTTGATATCGGTCGGTTTGTAAGTCCCCGATGATATTCCGGTAGAGCTCGGCACAGAGGTACTCGCATCATCATCGAAGGCCAGATATATATTGTTCACCGCGTTGCCACCGCCGGCATCCGACATCAGCAGAACGCTTTGGCCGCCCGGCCCAACCAAAAGCATGTCGATGT
>QHXG01000090.1 GCA_003222845.1 Acidobacteriota bacterium
CTCAGGATCAAGGCGGCAGCGGCGCGACATTAGTGGAACTGAAGAGTTAAGCGACTCAAAACCTTCCATTGATGACCTTGGTTGTCGAATCGAGTAGAATCACTTTTGAAATGATGGATACTGCATACAGAAAACCTTTGAAGCGGGTGGTCGTGAAACCAGACGTTTGCGGCGGCGAGCCTTGTATTCAAGGCACGCGGATCAATGTTGGGGTGATCTTAGATTCGTTGGCAGAAGGGTTGTCTCCGAAGGAAATAACAAAGCACTTCCCACCACTCACTGAGCAGGACGTTCGCGCCGCAGTCGCGTACGCGAAAGGAGGACTATGACAAGAGAAGATATAGTCAAAGAGGCTCGGCAGCTACCGCTAGCCGAAAGAAGGGCGGCGGTCGAAGAGATCACGAGCAGCATTCGAGAAGAGATAGAGGCCAATGGCTCGAGCACCCAAGACGAGAGGCATTCGAAAAACGAGAGCAGCTTCGAAGAGAAGCTGGCGGCATTTCATCGACTTCATGGGATGTTGAAAACAGATGCACCTCCGCCAACAGATGAAGAGTTGAAAGAAGATTACATCAATTATTTGGCGGAGAAGTATTCTTGATGCGTGTTCTGCTCGACTCTGATGTTGTTTTCGATTTCGTTTTTGAGCGAAGACCGTTCTTTCAAGCAGCCCGAGAGTTAATGTTGCTTATTACCAACGGGGAATTCGATGGATACATTTCAAGCATAACGCCAGTCAATCTCTTCTACCATGGCCGCAAAATTGTGGGCGCTACCAAAATAAGGCAAGGAATATCAGACCTACTCACGCTGGTGCGGGTCTGTCCCACTACTCATGCATGCCTCGCTCAAGCGCTGAGTTTGCCGTTTGCTGATTACGAGGACGCCGTTCAGCACGCAAGCGCATTCGAGAGTGGTTTGGACGCCATAATCACGCGCAATGTAAAGGACTACAAGAAGGCTAGCCTACCGATCTTCACACCGAACGATTTTCTTCGGCATCTAAAATCGCAACCGAAAGATCAGCCTTAACTCTCGTGCGTTTTCCACAAACCTTCATCGACGACCTGCGCCGCCAGGCGGACATTGTTCGCGTCGTGCAGGACTATGTCTCGCTGAAAAAGACCGGCGCGAACTGGGTGGCGCGCTGTCCGTTTCATAAAGAGACGAAGCCTTCGTTTTCGGTCAATCCAGCGAAAGATATCTTCTATTGCTTTGGGTGTCAGAAGGGCGGATCGGTTTTCAACTTCGTGATGGAGATCGAGCGCGTGACTTTTCCCGAAGCGATTAAGATCGTCGCTGAAAAGACGGGCGTGCCGCTGCCAAAGCTGGTCGATGACAGCCGCTTTGAAGCGCGCAAGCGGGAAAGCGATCAAGTCATCGAATTGAATCAATGGGCGCTGCAGTGGTGGCAG
>QHXG01000091.1:0-5854 GCA_003222845.1 Acidobacteriota bacterium
CTCAACTCGCCGGAAACAACTGCCTACACGAAAGGCCGTCATCTCTTCGGACTCAATCTGACGCGTGATGAAATTCGGAGGCAGGGATTTGCGATTCTGGTTGAAGGCTATCTCGATCTTATCATTCCCTACCAATTCGGAGTTCGCAATCTGGTCGCGAGTTTGGGCACGGCGCTGACGCCTGAGCAAGCAAAACTAATCGGCAGATTTGCGCGCAAGGTTGTGGTGAACTATGATGGTGATCGCGCGGGTGTGCAGGCAGCCAAACGAGCGATCGAAACCATTCTGGCGGAAGACTTGGAAGTCAAGGTTCTGGTGCTCCCGGACAACGCCGATCCTGACGAATTCATCAGAAAACACGGCGTTACAGAGTACCAAAGGCGACGAGGCGAGGCACAACCACATATACAATTTGTGATCGATCAAGCGGTACGGGATCGTAACCTTCACAGCCCGGCTGATAAGGCTGCGGCAGTCGAGGAGACGCTCCCGTTTGTTCGCGCTGTCCGCAATCGGATTCAGCGCAGCGAGTACTTTGAGATCGCCATGGATTCGTTGCGCGTGCAGCCGGAACAGCGGCGCGAGCTTTGGACGCGAATCAGAAGCGGCGCCAGCACGGACGCGGCTGCCGTTCAGGAGGTGATTAGGCCCGCGGCTAGGGCGACCGTGGCGGAAGAAAGGCTCTTGGGACTGCTGCTGGCTCATGAAGAACTCAGAAAGATTTTCTTGCCTCGGCTCGAAGCATCGGATACGGCCGATCTGGCGACAGCGTCCATCTTTCGGGCGCTCATCAAACTCAGTGAAGCGGGAAGCGAGATCAGCTTTGATTCGTTGAGCGAGGAAACGGCGGGCGATTCACTAGCCACCGACGTGCTGCCTCGTTTGATAATGAACGAAGTGGCCGAACCCTTCGACGAATCACTGGCTACGGCCGAGAGTTGTTTGAGCACTTTGCGCTTGATGAAGCTCGACCGTCGAATTGACGAGTTGAGATCGGAAGCCGCTGAAGCCGAACGCTCCGGCGATACCGAGCGCCGCGACCGCCTGGCGGCTGAGCTGTTGGAACTGTTAAGGCAACGCGGCTCATTCCTGCAACGGGCGCAAGGAAACTAATAACGATTTTGAGACCAACCGCGCCAGCGGTATTCGAGAAGAGATGGCTATTGAAGAAAAAGACGATGTGATGGATCGGTTGCTGCAACTTGGCGGCGACAAGAAATTTCTGTCTTACGACGACCTCAACCGTGAGTTGCCGGACAATGTAGTTTCGCCGGATGACATCGAGGACGTGCTCCAGAAGCTGGACGCGTCGAATATCCACGTCGCCGACTCAGACGAGCGGCTGATCGAACAGGCCGCCGCGATTGCCACGGATGATGAAGAGATCGTGGATGAAGATCTAGAACTCGATCTTTCGGCCGGCGCGCTGGAAAAGACCAACGATCCGGTGCGGCTCTACTTGCGAGAGATGGGGGTCGTGCCGCTCTTGACGCGCGAGGGTGAAGTCGCGATTGCCAAGCGCATCGAGCGGGGCCAGATCAAGACTCAAAAGGCTATCGCGCGTTCGCCGATCGCGGTCACCGAATTGCTCAAGATTGGCGATGAACTGCCCGTGGGAATGATCAGCATCCGCGAAGTTGTTAATTTTTCCGAGCAGGCGGAACTGGCCGGCGAAGAAGACAAGGCCGAAGAGTATCGCGAGTGGACGATCGAAGGCATTCAGAATATCAGCAAGCTGTTCAAGAACGCTCTGAAAGAATGGGCCAAGCTGCGCGCGGAAACGAAGATCACGCGTGGCAAGAAGACCAGGAAACTTCTGCGTTTGCGTCGTCGAGTCGCCCGGCTGCGAATTGAGATTGCCGAAGAAATCAGCCGGTTGAATTTGACGGAGCGCTCACGACAGCGGCTCATCAATGCCATTCGGAACGTGCAAAAAGAGGTGCGGTCAGCCGAACGTGAGTTAACGACTTATTCTGAGAAACTCACGAAGAAACGACTGAAGGCTGACGACGTCAAGGCCTATAAGAAACACGTGGCAAACGCCAAGAAGCGTTTGCAGACCATCGAAGAGGAGCACCACATCTCTCCGGTCGAAATCAAGCGCTCGCTGCAAGCGATCGTTACTGGAGAGCACCACACTGGCCAGGCGAAACGCGAACTGGTCGAGGCCAACCTGCGACTGGTCGTTTCGATTGCGAAGAAGTACACCAACCGCGGGCTGCAGTTTCTCGATTTGATTCAGGAAGGCAACATCGGTCTGATGAAGGCCGTGGACAAGTTCGAATGGCGCCGCGGTTATAAGTTTTCCACCTATGCAACCTGGTGGATTCGCCAGGCGATCACTCGCGCCATCGCCGATCAGGCGCGCACGATTCGAATCCCGGTGCACATGATCGAAACGATCAATAAACTGATTCGTACTTCGCGCGCGTTGGTGCAGGAGTTGGGCCGCGAACCGACCAGCGAAGAGATCGCGAAGAAGATGGACATTCCGGTTTCGAAGGTGCGCAAGGTCTTAAAGATTGCGCAGGAGCCGATCTCGCTGGAGACTCCGATCGGTGAAGAAGAAGATTCGCACCTGGGTGATTTCATCGAAGACAAATCCATCATGAATCCTTCGGATCAGGTCGTCGCTTCGAACCTGCGCGAGATCACCGACGAAGTGCTGGCGACGCTGACGCCCCGCGAAGAGAAGGTGATCAAGATGCGATTCGGTTTGGGTACGACCGGATCGGAACATACTCTCGAAGAAGTCGGACAGCATTTTGCGGTGACCCGTGAGCGCATTCGTCAAATCGAGGCCAAAGCGCTAAGAAAGTTGCGCCATCCCTCGCGTTCGCGAAAGCTCAAGGCGTTTCTGGAGACCGTTCAGCATGGATAACTCTCGGTGGTTCTCCGTGCGATCTCTGTGACTCTGTGGTGAAGATATTTCCGCGGAAGATTCACCACAGAGACACAGAGCAACACAGAGTTAGCACAGAGAAAATATTCGGCTGTTCCGCATGGAATGAAAACGATCGTCGAAAGCTACAAACAGAAACTCGCCAGTGAAGAAGGCTGGCTCTTGAAGCGTGGCGCGCAATTGCGCATCGCGCTTTGCTATCCCAACGTCTACTCGATTGGTATGGCGAATCTCGGCTTTCAGGCGATGTATGAAATCTTCAATCGCATTCCCGAAGTTTCCTGCGAACGAGTGTTCCTGCCCGATTCGCGCGAGATATCAGAGTATGAACGAACTCGCACACCCTTGCTTTCGCTTGAATCGCAAACGCCGGTGCGCGATTTCGATGTCATAGCTTTCTCGATCTCGTTCGAAACCGATTACGTCAACCTGGCGCGCATGCTGCAACTGAGCGGCGTACCGGTCTGGGCGAAGGATCGTACCGCATATGATCCGCTGATCGTGATGGGCGGCGCCGCCTCGTTTTTGAATCCCGAACCAATTGCCGAATTCACGGACGTGATCGGTGTCGGCGAAGGCGAGATTCTCGGGCCAAAACTGATCGATACGCTGCTGGAAAACGAAACAAGGGAAGGGACTCTGCTGGCGCTGGCGCGACAAGGTCGCGGTTTCTATGTGCCCTCGCTCTATCACGTCAGTTACAAGGATGACGGCACAATTGAAGCCTACACAGCTACCGAAGAAGGCGTTCCGGCGCGTGTCGGTCGCGCAGTTTCGGCTGAGAGTCCGAAGGAAGGCAGCCTGCGCCGGGCGATCCGCCGTGGCGAAACCGAGATCGTGGCGCAACTGAAGCGCGACGAAGTCTTCGCGCCCTCGACAACTATCTGGGCGCCTCAGGCCGAAATGGGTGATCGGTTCTTGATCGAGATCTCGCGGGGATGCTCACAAGGCTGTCGTTTCTGCTGGGCTGGTTATAACTACTGGCCGCCGCGCGTCGTGCCCGCGCGCGACATCCTGGCCAAAGCCGCCGAGTGGCGAGGTAAAACCGACAAGATTGGTTTGGTTTCGACCGCGGTCTGCGATCATCCGGAGATCAGCGAAATCCTGCAGGGCCTGCGCGCGATGGATTATCGCATCTCGGTTTCGTCTTTGCGGCTCGATCAGATTTCGGAAGAGTTACTGGATGCTTTGGTGGAATCACGCGATCAGCAAATCGCGGTCGCGCCAGAGACTGGATCGGATCGCCTGCGTCGTGTCATCAACAAGAACCTGACCAACGACGAGATCGTGGACATCTGTGGCGCCGTCTTCGATCGCGGCATGCTGACCGTAAAGCTCTATATGATGGTCGGCTTGCCCACTGAAACCGATGAAGACCTGGCTGAGATGATCACGCTGGTCGAGCGGATCAAGGATCGAATGCTGGAAGCAGGCAAGCGCTTCGGCCGAGCCGGTAAGATCATTCCTTCGCTTAATGGCCTGGTGCCAAAGCCGAACACGCCGTTTCAGTGGGAACCGATTTGCAGCGAAAAAGAATTGAAGCGCCGTTTGAAATGGGTTTCCAAAAACCTGGCTCGCATTCCCAACGTCGAGGTGCGCGCGATGTCGGCGCGAATCGCGCACGAACAGGCGCTGTTCTCTTCCGGCGATCGACGCATCGCGCGCGTCATCGAGGCCACCGCGCGTTTGAAAGGCGATCTGAATGCGGCGCTGCGCGAAACGCAGATCGATCCCGCGTTCCATACCAGCCGACGGCGCACTTACGATGAAATCCTGCCGTGGGAGATCGTGAATTCCGGTCTGTCGCGCGAATTCATGCAGAGAGAAGACGAGCGCGCCCACGAAGCTCGTTCAACCGCACCGTGTCCTTCCGTCAATCAATGCACGCGCTGCGGAGTCTGTCCCACGACCTGGCTCGCCGAAGCGCCCGCGGCGCTGGTTCAGTTAAAGGCGTTTGCTACTGCGGTCCAACCGGGCTTAATCGCATCGCTAGTCAATTAAGCCACGATCATAGAACCTACGACTGCCGCAATCGCTACTGAAGCGATCATTATCAAGAGTGACCATCCGTTGCCGTTTGGCCTTCCCGCCGTAATCAAACCTGTGGTTGATTTGCGTTGGAAGAAGAGGTGCGCGAGTGAAAGACACGCGCTTGCAATTCCCAGGCAGTAAAGTCTCTGCACGAAGATTCTTGCTTGATTGTTTCCTGCGCCGGTTAGATCCGCGTACTTCCAAAGTTGATAAAGCAGAGGATTGTAGAGCCAGTGGTTGTAGCCGATGCTGTAAAGATAAAACAGGCCTGCGCCCGTTCCGACGCTTACCATGTAGACGACGTACTTGTTTCGAAGTAAGACATTCAGCGCGATTGATATGGCTGTCAAGAAAAGCAGGCTTGGCACCAGTATTACTAAATAGGTTATTAGGAAAGGCTGAGCGTCAATCGGAGTATGGCCTCTAATAATTTGGATGACGATCGCGGCCAGACCGACCAGCACTATCAACGAGAGCGCGAGCAAGAGCGTTGCTAAGAACTTTGAGAGCAGAAAGACACTGTTCGGTGCAGGCGTGGCCCATAAGACTGGTTCAATCCTCGCTTCGCGATCGCGATGCATAGCTTCGCCTGTGTAGAACACAGTCACGCCGATCAAGAATAGCAATAGCGCTTTGGCCGTCCCGCTCGCATAAGTGGCGGAATAGGAGACTTCAGGAACGACTTTGAAAAAAGCGAGGTCCAAGATAGAAAGAATAATGGCCAGCGGCAACAGGATGATGAGACTTCGTTCGGCGCGAAGTAGCCGAAACTCAACGCCTAAGGCCGTGATCAGTTTATTCACATTGACACGAATTCCTTCGTTGACCCTGGTGACTTCAAGGACGGGGACGCGGGGTAAGAACGCGCTTGCTTTGTAGTCAGGCTTTTCGAATTCGTCGAGGCGCGTCGCCGGCGAACTC
>QHXG01000091.1:5960-10181 GCA_003222845.1 Acidobacteriota bacterium
AGACAAATCGCCGCAAATAGAATCATCATCGCGCGGTTGACGATCAGGTCTGTGTCGTAAGTGATTACGAGTTGATTGACCACCTCAGCGCTGCGCGTGCGGTCGACTTTTCCCCAGTTCATCAGCAGGGGGTCAAGAACAATTCGCCAGCGCGACGGCAAGCTCTTTAATAAAACGGTCTGATAGGTCATATAGAGCGGGTAAAAGGAAACTCCCAGCCCGTATACGATCTTGGCATTACGCGTCAGAGTTCCGACGGTAAAGTAGAAGGCGGCCGGAACCAGGTGGGATATGACCACCAAGACAAGAAAGTGTTTGATGTAAGGAAACACCTTTACGTCCTGGACGACCATGCCCGGTTTATGGACCGCCTGAAGCACAAATAGCGTAACGACGAAAGCCGCCTGGCAGCACACCAGAACGAAGAAGCCGCCGAAAAACTTTCCCAGAAGATATTCGGCTCGGCTTACCGGCTTGGAAAAAATGAGCGGGGCAATGCCCGTGCGAAAGTCTCTGATCACAGGATCCGCCATGATGAGGGCGGTGAAAAGAGGCAACGTCATAAAAGAATAGACTGGAAGGACACCGGCAATGAAGAAATCCGCGTTCGTGGCCCAGCCGCGTCCAGTGGCTGGTCCCCAGCCCCACCACAAAAGGGCATTACCGGCAAACAGGAGCGCCATCGCATAAGGCGCGACGCGTTTGGAATTGAGCAGCACCTCGTTTTGAAAGATTGCGGCAAAGCGAGTCGGAAAGGGGTTTGTCATGTGACTCACTCATTTAGGCTGGCTGACGAGATCGAAATAATAATCTTCAAGAACCGGAGTTGCCGAAATAAATTCTTCGCTCGGCCGTTCGCGTTTTGAAATTACTCTCAGACGCGCCTGCCCGTCGAACATCTGCGAAGAGATTACCTGGCAACGCGACTTAATCCCTGAAACTTTTTCGCGCGGCACGGTGGCTTCCCAAACCGATTCTTTGAGTTGATCGACCGCTTGCCGTGGGGTGCACAATGAGAGGATTGCGCCCTGTCGAATAATGGCCATATGGCCGCAAAGGTTCGAGACGTCAGAGACAATGTGAGTCGAGAGAATTACGACAGCGCTGTCGCTCGCCGTTTCCGAAAGCAAGTTATGAAAACGGTTTCGCTCTTCCGGATCCAGTCCCGCTGTCGGTTCGTCAACGATAATGAGCTGCGGTTCCCCGATGAGCGCCTGTGCGATTCCCAAACGCTGTCGCATCCCTCCTGAAAAACCGCCGAGTCGCTGTCTCCGCGCCGTCGAAAGATTTACCCGCTCGAGCAAGGCATCGATCAACGCCCGGCGTTCTTTCTTGCCCATGACGCCCTTGAGCTTGGCGAAATAATCGAGCATCTGTTCCGCCGTGAGCGTCGGATAAAGGCCAAACTCCTGCGGCAGATATCCAAGCATTCGCCGCGCCTGATCTTTACCAGCGATCAAGTCAACGCCGTTCATCTCAACTTTGCCTGAGTCGGGTTCTAGCAAGGTCGCTACTATCTTCATCAACGTTGTCTTCCCCGCGCCATTGGGACCAAGAAGACCAAACATTCCGGGACGAATTTCGAGACTTATTCCCCTGAGCGCTTGAATGCCGCTCGGATAAGTTTTCTTCAAGTCTCTTATTGCGAACATTATTTTCGCTTTTGTTAGATTACCGCTTATTAGACAAGCTTGCAGCGGTAAAGGTTCCCAGATCAGTTGGAAGGAGGAGCCTAAACAAACGACTCCTGTGTCTCAGGTTTTAACAATACGTAAGCCTTCGTCGGCGAAAACCTGGCGACCCGTTGGACGCTATTTGATGGTTAAGAAAGCTGTGCTTTTGGCCGTGTAATCAAACTCGTAGTTGTAAGTGTAGACGGGAAATGAAATCGGGCGGGTGAACTGCACGCGCACTTCCACGCGGTTCTCCTTTTGCGCCGGCGAAATAATTGCGTTTGAGGGAATGTGATACTCAGCTTCGCTTTTCACGAGTTGGTCTCTGACCCAGGAAGCGTCGTAACCTTGCGTGACCGCTACGTCGACTTTGTTCTGCATTACGTCTTTAAAATAGTAGGCATCAACCGCGACCGGGATATACATATAACCCACGTAAATGACGAGCGCGAATACTACCATTGCGATAATGAACTTCAGTCGCGCTCCGCCTAGTTCACCTTGTCTTTGCAAAAGTTCGTTTTTGTTCATAGTTTTCCCGCCTGATCTTTGTGTCAGAACCGCGAGCGGTAGCGACCGGATCATTTTCCATTTGTCATTTGACAGATGACAGATGACAGATGAATTCGGTTCTGACACGGCAAAAGTGGATTCATCTAAGCGGTTTCAACCCGGCGCGCATCGATGATCGAATCACTCGTTTGTCAATTTCGTTTCCGCTCACGATCCGCGCTCGGCCAATCCGCTCGAGCAGCACCCACTTGATAATCCCACTGACTGATTTCTTGTCGAGCTTAATCGCCGCCGAAATCTCTTCAGCGGCGAGATCGTCAGCACGCGGCAGCGGCCCGCAAAGCCTGACGGCCTCGCGCAACAATTCTAACTCGTTCGGAGCCAGCATGCCTAGACTTTTTGAAATTTCGCCCGCGACCAACATTCCGTAGCCGACTGCCTCACCGTGGCGGAAGCGCCGATAACCGGTGACGCTCTCCAGCGCGTGCGCGATTGTGTGGCCGAAATTGAGAATCCGACGCGACCGATGGTCATCGCGGGAGATATCTTCCCGCTCGTCGCCGGCGACGATAGACGCTTTGAATTGACAGTGCGCAGCAATAGTCGCGCAAATTTCAGTCTGTGATTCATTTTGATCGCGACGCAGACTAGAGTCTACGCTACGGCGACGCAGCAAGCGCACCGTCTGATCGAACAATCTCCGATCACCTGCCGCCCCTTGTTTCACAGCTTCGCACCAGCCTGATGTCAGTTCGCGGCGCGGCAAGGTTCGAAGGGTTTCCGTATCGATTAAGACCAGCTTGGGTTGATGAAACGCGCCGACGAGATTCTTGCCGGCCGGCATATTCACTCCCGTCTTCCCGCCAACTGAAGCATCAATCTGGGCGAGCAGCGTCGTCGGCACTTGAATAAACGCGATACCGCGCAGATAAACGGCTGCTGCAAATCCCGCGATGTCGCCGACAACTCCACCACCGAGCGCGACGATCGCATCACCTCTTTCCAATCCGGCATCGCTTAAGAAGAAGAGCGCTTTTTCCAGGGAACGCAGCGACTTATGTTGCTCACCCTCGTTCATCAGCCAATGAGCGATCTTGAATCCACTGGAGCGCAGACTCTTGACCGCCCGCTCTCCGTAAAGATCGAAGACCGTCTTGTTCGAGATGACGGCGGTCCGCCGCGGGCCTTCGCCCAGACACACTCGAGCGCTCCGGCCTAGCTCTGAGAGTAAGTCCGCGTCAATCTTGATTTCGTACTCTTGTTTACGCGCCGGCAAGCGCACCTGAACCCGCTGCATTCGTAGACTCTAACGCGAGCAGTAGCCCACAGGTCAAGCATCGTGCGTGCATCAGTCGTTTTCGGAAAATACTTGAAGGACTTCGGTTGTGATAGTGCCCACTTCTATCGACAGGTGGTTTGTCTCACAATCGACGAATTTAAGGCCGTTTCAGAACCGCGAGCGGTAGCGAACGGAACATTTCTCATTTTTCATTTGCCATTTGCAGAGCCGCGATTAGTGGCTATCTCCCGATGACCAAATGAAAAATGTCAAATCTCAAATGACAAATGATCCGGTCGCTACCGCTCGCGGTTCTGAAACTTCCTCTGCGAAACCCTCCGCGTCCTCTGCGGTTAAATATGACTCTAAATCTCCCACCGTAATCCATCGCACGCTTCGATCGTCGTTCCCGCCCATAATTCTTTTGCTTTGCCTTCAAGATCTAGGCCATCCCATTCAGGATACAGATGTGCGAGCAAAAGCGTGCGTGGCTCAGCCAAACGCGCGATCCGCATAGCATCATCGAGTTCCAGATGTTTCGTCGTCGGCTTGTTACGCCAGAATGAACATTCCAATATCAGAAGATCGACTTCGCGTGCGAACGAAGCGAGTTCTTCCGAATAACCGGTGTCGGAAGTGTAAGCGATGGACGCTCCATTGTGGTCCGTGAGCCGAATCGCGAGGCTTTCGTGCGTGTGCGGCGTGGAAAAAGTCCGGGCGCGCAACCCTGACAGCATCTCGAAGTCTGCCTCGCCT
>QHXG01000092.1 GCA_003222845.1 Acidobacteriota bacterium
TCAAGGCGCTTCCGATCATCGCTTTGACCGCCAAGGCAATGAAGGCCGATCGCGATCGCTGTTTGGAAGTGGGAGCATCAGATTACATCTCCAAGCCTCTGGACATCGATCAGCTGCTTTCGCTTTTACGGGTGTGGCTGTATCAGCAGGATGAGGTGAGCGGTTGATGGGAGCAATAGCAAGTTCGGGGCTTCGCCGTTCGATGCGCGGCAAGTCTCCGACTTGCCAAAGGACGAGTTTAGGTTTGATGGGTCTTTGACCCGAAGCCACGTCCATAATGGAAGGCGGGTTCAGGACCCGAGAAGTCCGTTAAGGGATTTCTTCGGCAAGTCGGGACTTGCCGCGCATCTAGCGGCAGAGCCGCGCCGGAAGGTAAACAATGATCTCTGAAGAGAAAATCAACATCCTGCTGGTTGACGATAGCCCGACAAACTTGTTGGCGCTTGAATCAATCCTGCGGGCTCCGGACCGAAACCTGATCCGGGCGTCTTGCGGAGAGGAAGCGCTGCGGTATCTTCTCGATAACGAAGCCGCCGTCGTGCTGCTGGATGTCTACATGCCAGGTATCGACGGGCTGGAAACGGCTGAGTTCATTCGCGGCCGGGAGAAGTCGCGCGATATACCGATCATTTTTCTCACCGCCAATAGCACCGGCGTCCGGCACCTGAGTCGAGGATACTCGCTCGGCGCGGTTGACTACATCGTGAAGCCAGTCGAGCCGGAAATTCTGCGATCGAAGGTGGCGGTTTTTGTCGAGTTGTTCAAGAAGACCCGAGAGATTAAGCGACAAGCGCAATTGCTTCATGAAAAGAACCAGGAACTCGAGAATGCAAACCTGGCGCGCCTCAATATGCTGATTGACCTGGGGCACGAGCTGGCCGCCGAGCACGATCCTGAACAGGTTCTGGCAAAGTTCTGCCGCTCGAGCCGGGGAATAGTCGGCGCTGAAGAGGCGGCCGTCTGCGTGCTCGATGCGGGCGCCACGTCGATGCGGCACTTTTTCCATTGCACCAAGCAAAAAGAGACAGTTTCGGTGAGCGTGATTCCGGCCATTGTGCAACGCGCCTTGGATCGGGTGATTGTCGAGCAGCGTGCTCTTCGCTTAAGCGAAGCAGATGAATCGATGCTCGCCGATGAAATCGATTACGATTCCCTGCATTCATTTCTCGGCGCGCCCATTCTGTCAGCATCGGGTGTCTCAGGCTGGTTCTACGTACTTAACAAGACTGACGCCGACGATTTCAGTGAAGCCGACGAGAGATTGGCGGCGACGCTGACCACTCAAGTATCTGTGGCCTACGAGAACGCACGACTTTACGCGGAGACCGAAAGTCATGCCGCTGAATTGCGCTCGGAGATGGCTGTCCGCAAGCAAGCCGAAGAAGAGCGGGCCCAGTTACTAGTTCGTGAGCAGGCCGCGCGGGCCGAAGCCGAATTGGCAAACCGCACGAAAGACGAATTTCTGGCGACGCTTTCGCACGAGTTGCGGACGCCTTTGTCCGCAATTCTCGGCTGGAGTCACATCCTGCGCACTAACCAACTCGGTAAGAAGGATTGGACCCGCGGTCTCGAGACGATCGAGCGCAACGCGCGCGTGCAGTCGCAGTTGATAGACGACCTGCTTGATGTCTCGCGCATCATCAGCGGCAAGATCCGAATCGAACCTCGCGCGGTCGATCTCGCGACGGTCATTGACGCCGCCATCGACTCAGTGCGTCCCACGTTTGAAGCCAAAGAGATTCAATTTGAAACTGACGTTGAATCTCGCGATAGCATCGTGCTCGGCGACGCCAACCGCCTACAGCAAATCTTCTGGAATCTCTTCAGTAATGCCGTCAAGTTCACGCCTCAAGGCGGAAGAGTTAGGGTTCAGGTCAGGGAGCAAGACTTTGGGGTCAAGGTTTCGGTGATCGACAGCGGCGTCGGTATTACTCCCGAATTCTTGCCCTATATTTTTGATCGCTTTAGTCAGGCGGATGGCTCGACCACGCGAGCTCACGGAGGGCTGGGACTGGGTCTCGCGATTGTGCGCCATCTGGTGGAGCTTCATCACGGAAGAGTCGAAGTGGAAAGCCAGGGCGAGGATCAGGGCGCGACGTTCACCGTCAGGCTACCAATTGCCGCGACTATCCACGCAACTGATGGTGAATTCCTGTCTGCCGAAAGCGACGTTCAGCAACTGAATTCCGCGAAGATTTTCGACGGAGTGCGAATTCTCGTTGTCGATGATGAAGCTGATTCGCGCGATCTGATATCCACCATCCTTACCCGTTGTGGCAGCGAAGTGAGGTGTAGTGAATCGGCCGCCGAAGCTATTCGGGCCTTCGCCGAGTGGGGACCCGATCTGCTGTTGAGTGACATCGGGATGCCCAATGAGGACGGATACAGTTTGATCAGGAAGGTGAGAAAACTGAGATCGAAGCGAGCCAAAAAGATTCCCGCCATCGCGATCACCGCTTACGCGACCGACGAGGACCGGTTGGCGGCTCTAGCAGCAGGATTTCAAGTACATCTTGCGAAACCGGTCGAACCGAAGAGTCTGCTCACCTCTATTGCGGCAGCACTCGGCTCTGAGACTCCTTCAGAATGAAATGAATCAGATTTTGGTCTGGTTCATTACATCTGCCCTTCAATGAAGTTCTTGAGCACGCGCGCACGCGAGGGGTGTCGAAGTTTCCTGATGGCTTTTGCTTCGATTTGGCGGATTCGCTCCCGCGTGACGTGGAAGTCCTGGCCTACCTCTTCGAGAGTGCGCTCCCGACCGTCCCTGTCCAAGCCGAACCTCAAGCGTATGACTTTCTCTTCTCGGGGGCTCAAGGTTTGCAGCACGTCGCCGGCAACGTCTCGAAGGTTGGAAGTGATCACCCTTTCCGCGGGACTGACGCTTGATTTGTCTTCGATAAAGTCTCCGAATTGTGATTCTCCAGCCTCGCCAATGGGTGTTTCCAACGAGATAGGTTGTTGAATAAGGTTCAGAGCTTTGCTCACCTTATCGACAGTGCTGTTCATCCGGCGCGCGATCTCCTGCTTGGTCGGTTCGCGGCCCATTTCCACTACCAGTTCCCGCGAGACGTTCTTGACCTTATTGATTACCTCGATCATGTGGACCGGAATGCGAATCGTCCGCGCCTGATCGGCGATCGCTCTGGTAATCGCCTGGCGGATCCACCACGTGGCGTAGGTTGAAAACTTGTAACCGCGCCGCCAGTCAAACTTTTCCACGCCTTTCATCAGTCCCAGATTTCCTTCCTGAATGAGGTCGAGGAAGTGCAAACCACGGTTCTGATATTTCTTGGCAATTGAAACGACCAGCCGCAAGTTGGCCTCGGTCAACTCATGTCTAGCCTGAGCGGCCTGGGCTTCGCCAATGGTAATCATCTGATGCGCGCGTTTGATCTCCAGAGGCGAGAGGTGTTGCTCGGCCTCGATCTCTTTCAGCCGTCGCTTTGCCGAGGCGATGCGTCGTCGGTATTCCTCGGCATCTTGGGCCTTTAAGCGTTTGCTGCTCAGCTTCTCCGTGTAATTCTCGATCTGGCGCTCGCTCGCGCGTGTTTCTCGGTAAACTGCGCCGATTGCGTCCACAAGGCGCTGCCGGGCTTCTTCTTTGAGCCGAAGACCGGCGATTTCTTGGGCGATTTCCAGTCGAGTTCGCGCGAGTTTGCGCTTGAGTCTCAATAACTTCTTTGAGGCTTTGGCGCGTCTGAGCTTTTTCTCGGCGCGCAGCTGCTCGAGTTGCTTAAGACCGCGATTATAGAGTTTGCGAACATTTTCGATACCTTCAATCGTCCATTGAAGATATTCTGGGGCCTTATCATCTTGTTCCTCCGCCTCCATTTGATCGGAGAAGCTAACGACGTCACGAATGGCCAGGTGGCCTGTCTCCAACTCATCGCCGATCTTCAAGAGTTCCGCTACCGCGACCGGAGAGCGTGTGATTGCCTTCTGCGCGCGGTTTTGTCCCCACTCAATCCGTTTCGCGATTGCTACTTCCTGATCGCGTGTAAGCAGCGGCACGCGGCCCATTTCGCGCATGTAAAGCCTCACGGGATCCGCGCCCTTATCAAATTCACCCGCCGAAAGATCCAGCGCTACGTCCTCAGTCACAGGTTCACCATCTTCATCGCCCGAAGCAGCCGATGAAGACACGTCTTCAATCAAAGCTCCCTCTGCGCCGCCTTCCGCGGTCCCCAACCGCTCCAGGACCTCCTGCAAGTCCTGCGGCAAGATAGAATCTTCCAGGACTTCTTCGTTCAAACCCGAAAATGTAGTCGTCACCGGACTCATCAACTCAATTCCATTCTGTTCCTGCTCTGGTCTAATCAATTAGGAAATGTTCCTTTCACGCAGTATTAATTTTAGCCTAACGAAAACGGTAATTGTCGGCTCCCTACCCTTTTGCGAGGGACACATCACGCCTTCGCGAGAGGAAAAACTAAGATTCCGCTTGTTACAACAAGGTTGTAGTACACAATAGGGAATTATTAGCGCTTTGGCAACCTGCCCACCTTGCCGCGCACCGATTCGCTCGCTAGAATAGCAGGTTCTGCGCCACCCGGAATTTGTCTCTGTGTGGCAGTGTTTCGTCTTCAAGCGTCATGGGAATTGATCGAATCAGCGTTCGTGGAGCCCGCCAGCACAACCTCAAAAACATCGATGTCGACATTCCGCGTGACAAACTGACGGTGATTACGGGGCTTTCGGGCTCGGGCAAATCTTCCCTGGCTTTCGATACGATTTACGCTGAGGGCCAGCGGCGTTACGTCGAATCGCTGTCCGCTTACGCCCGCCAATTTCTCGATCAGCTTGAAAAACCGGATGTCGATTCGGTCGAGGGATTGTCTCCGGCCATCTCGATCGAACAAAAAACCGTCGCGCGTAGTCCGAGGTCAACGGTAGGCACAGTTACCGAGATTTATGATTATCTACGATTGCTCTTTTCATCGATCGGACTACCGCATTGCCCGCAATGCGGCGCGGCGATTACCCGACAAAGTGTCGATCAGATTTTGCAAAATGTGCTGGTGCTGCCCGAAGGCGAGCGGGTCATGATCCTGGCGCCGATTGTTCGTGGCCGCAAAGGCGAGTTCAAAAAAGAGATCGCAAAGTTGGCGCGTGACGGGTTCATTCGGGCCCGCATCGACGGCGAGTTGCGTTCGCTTGATGAAGAGATTCGTCTCGACAAACGCCGCAATCACTCGATTGAAGCTGTCGTCGATCGTTTGCTAATCAAACCCGGCATCAATGAGCGTCTCGGAGAATCGATTCGTACGGCCTTAAAGCTTACGAATGGAGCGGTGCTCGTTTCCGTAATCGACGGTGAAGAGAAGATGTACTCGGAAAAAATGGCGTGCGTGAACTGTGGGATCAACGTGCCGCCACTGGAACCGCGTTCGTTTTCATTTAATTCGGCTTATGGCGCGTGTCGGCACTGCCACGGACTGGGGACTGTGCTCGAAGTCGATCCCGCCAAGTTGATTACGAACGAAAATGAGAGTCCCGAGCAAATGTCTTTTCTTGGCCAGGCGGACAAAGCCGGATCGGCTTATCTGCGTAGCGCATTCCTGGCGGTCGTCAATCATTTCAAAATCGATCCCAATACTCCCTTCGGCGAGTTACCCAAAGAAGTTCGCGAAGCCTTCTTCAAAGGTCTTTCGCCGCAACTTAAATTTCGTCAGGGTCTGTATACGTACAAGAGTTATTGGAAAGGCGCCTTGCCATGGTTGCGCGAGCGTCTGGACAATCCCCCCTCCGAAAAGATCAGAGTCGCACTGGAAGAGATGGTCTCGCCGATTGTGTGCAGCGAATGCAGTGGCCGTCGTTTGCGCACGGATTCGCTCGCAGTGCGAGTGGGCGGGCGCGGGATTGCCGATTACACCTCGATGACAATCGAAGATGCGATTAAGGCCTTCGATCAAGTCAAGCTCAGCGAGCGCGAGGAACAGATTGCCGGACTCATCTTGCGAGAGATTAAGGCGCGGCTGCGATTTTTGGAAACGGTCGGTCTTGGGTACCTGACACTCGATCGTCCTTCGGCGACCCTGTCGGGCGGTGAAGGGCAGAGAATTCGCCTGGCTACACAGATTGGATCGCAACTTCGCGGCGTGCTTTATGTGCTCGACGAGCCGTCGATAGGACTGCATCCGCGCGACAACCGCCGTTTGCTCGATACACTTTCGGCGCTGCGCGATCTTGGCAACACCGTGTTGGTGGTTGAGCACGACGAAGAAACGATTCGGCGCGCCGATTACGTGGTCGATCTCGGACCCGGAGCCGGCACGCACGGAGGCGCGGTGGTGGCCGTGGGGACGCCGAGCGACGTCTCTAACGATCCTAAGTCGATTACCGGGCTCTACATTCGGGGTGAACGCCGGATACCAGTTCCCGCTGAGCGTCGTTCACCTAGTGGCAAGGCGATCACAATTCGTCGGGCGCGCCACCACAATTTGAAAGAGATCGATGTCGCTTTCCCGCTGGGCTTGCTGACGGTGGTGACCGGCGTCTCAGGTTCAGGTAAATCGACGCTGGTGGCCGACATACTTTTCCGCGCGCTGGCGCGAAACCTTTACGATTCTCGGGCCGAGCCCGGCGCGCACGACACCATTGAAGGCCTCGAGTACATCGATAAAGTTATCGAAATCGATCAGTCTCCGATCGGTCGCACGCCGCGATCGAATCCGGCGACTTATACCGGATTATTCACGCCGATTCGCGAACTTTATGCCATGCTGCCGGAATCGCGGGAGCGCGGATACCGGCCCGGCCGCTTTTCATTCAATGTGAAGGGCGGCCGCTGTGAAGCCTGCGAAGGCGAGGGAATGAAACGCATTGAGATGAATTTTCTTCCCGATGTTTACGTGCTGTGCGATGTTTGTCGCGGGGCTCGCTACAACCGCGAGACAATCGCCGTGAAGTATAAAGGGAAGTCGATCGCGGACCTGTTGGACACCACCGTCGAAGAGGCTCTGCCGCTGCTGGAAAACATTCCCCAGATAAAACAGAAGTTGCAGACGCTGCTTGACGTAGGGCTCGGCTACATCAAGCTGGGCCAAGCCGCGACCACGTTGTCAGGTGGCGAAGCCCAGCGCATCAAGCTGGCGAAAGAGCTTTCCAAGCGGGCGA
>QHXG01000093.1 GCA_003222845.1 Acidobacteriota bacterium
CTTCCAGCGAATCTCGTTTATACGTCAGACGCCGAATTTGCACCTGGTGCTGCAACGCCAGGTGATAGAGATCGCGAATCTCCGTTTGCTCTTGAAGGATTACTTTCAAGCGGTGATCGCTGGTTACGGCGCACTCGCATCCCAACCCGGCCACCGCCGCGACAAATTCTCTTAGTTCTCCGCGCGTCTCCAACATCAGAAACTTCCTGTTGGCTTTTCGTTCTTCTTCCAGATTGCAGTAGACGACCAGCTGCCCGTCCTTCAGAATCACAATCTCTTCGCAGCACTCTTCGACATCGCGCAACAGATGCGATGACAAGACAATGTGCGCCTCGCCACTGTCGCGAATCTCCCGGATCATTTTGATCATGCGCTGACGAGCCGGCGGATCCAATCCGTTGGTGGGCTCGTCCAGAAAGATCAACTTCGGTCCGTGAACGATCGCCTGCGCCAGCTTCGCAAGTTGTTTCATGCCGAGCGAAAACGTTTCGAGATTCCGGTAACGGGCTTCGCCAAGTCCGACGAAGAACAACGCTTCATGTGCACGTTCGAGCGCCGCCGCTGGAGGCAGTCCGGAAAGCTCAGCCATGAACCGTACAAAATGCACGCAAGACATTTTGGCGATAAAAGAATCGCGCTCAGGCATGTACCCGATTAGCGACTTGATCTTATTGGCCTCACTACAAATGTCTGAGCCAAAGATGCGGGCCGCTCCCGCGGACGGAGGATGAAAGCCGAGTAGGGTGTGAATCAGCGTGGTCTTGCCGGCGCCGTTAGGTCCAAGCAAGCCGATGGCCCGTCCACGCAATTCACCATTGAGATTTTTTAGAATCGGCCGGCGGCCGAAATTTACTGACAGAGCATCGAGCGAGATGACCCCGGAGCCACCGATGTTAGGTTGAGGATCTGATTCTGCTGCGACGCTGTAGCTCATTTCTGGTTTTGAATCTTCGGAAGACACTCACGAGATCGGGCCCGTTTATGATCAAAAAGAACGTGCCCCAGAATAATCCAACGGTGGTTCTTACGAAAAGATTGTCCCACGAGTTCAGAAATAAGATCGAGAGGCCGAGTGCGATCAGGGTTAAGGAGTTGACCAGAAGTCTTCGATCTGCGGTTGAGACCAAATGCATTGTTGTGCGCCTTTCCATTTGATTCCCCTTTTTCCGTAGCCCAGGCGTTCACGCCTGGGTTAGTGAAGTGATGTCTTATTCATTCCCTGATCGAGAATGTGCTGCAACTCAAACACGTTCGGCATGCCAAGCAAAGTTGCCGGGCTCAATCCAAACGGTCCGCCTTCTGTGTTCGCCGAAAACTCGATCCGATCGCCGTACGCGTAAGCATAGGCGAGCGTCGGCTGCATGTTCGACGCCATCGCGGCCAGCGCTTGCTGCTGACCTTCAGACTTGGGCGCGTTCGCGATTCGATTTGCAAACGGCTGCACCAGGGGCGCCAGATTGTGATAAATGAGGGCCGAGAAATTTGCATTGCCATCCGGCGGCAGACCTGCGGTGAATCGCGTCGAATGTCGCAGCGTCACGCCCGAATCGTGATACTTCAGAGCCTGCTCAATCAAAGCGCGCGTGGGCCCGGCAATCAAATAACCGTTGGCGAATGTGTAGTTGACTTCGACCCCGAAATCCTTCGACCTGAGCGTGTAGAAAGTTAAGCCGCCGGAATCTTCTCGGTCCAGCGTTAGACCCTGCTTCCCTTCCTGCGCAGCTCGTTTGTTGACTTCCTCGACCACCCGTTCGATCGTTTGCTGCAAGTGCACCGGGTCGTTGACCTCGAAAATCAGTTTCCACGACGGTACCGGCAAAACTGGCCCGTCGATGGCAAAAGCGTACTCACCACCGAGCGGCGCCGCAAAATCTTTGCGCAGGTCGAGGCCGTGATCGTTCTGCAACTCCGTCAGGTGCTTATTGAGATCGGGACACACGGTACTCAGCGCGCCCAGCAAATCGTCAACCAGCGCCGTGGGATTTTTCACTACAAAGCCACCCACCAGATTGGCGTCGGGCGAAATGTATTCCAGCGAGCCCATCGCCGCGGGCGGAGCCAGCCACGAGGTGATGCCATGATCAGTCTGGTTATAAGAAACAACGGCCCGCGTGTGCGTCTTGCCGTCGCTCTCCTTTTGATCGAGAACGAACGATTTCAGATTGAACACGCCCAGCTGATTCAAAGCCTGCTCATGGCTGTCGCCAACCGCGATTCGGCGCAGCCCTCTGGTGTGCGCGATGATCTTTTCCAGATCGGCTGCGACCACCAGGCCCGCGCCCTCTCGATAGACACCCGCGATGCGCGAGTAAAACGGCGTCGCCGAAAAGTTGCTGGCGCCGTTAGCAACTTGTTTCAATTGATCGAGCTTTGGAGAAGCGACCAGAACATCGCCGGCAATCCACACATAAATCTCTTTGTCGCCGGAGTTCGCATCCGTGGTTGAACTTGTGGGCTGAGCCGTATGCGGATCTTCGACCCATTGAACCTGAGGGCCTTTATTTGCTCCTCCCAACTTCTGCACTTCACGATCGAAAAACGCGTGGAAGCCCGCCGGTTCCTTCAACTGGGCCAGCACGACGGGCGCAATAGGTTGACCTTGATCGTCCATGCCCGCGCCCACTGCGATTTCGTCACCGAGCTGGTCGCCAAACTCCTTGATGGTCGAGATGGCGTGATTTAGGCCTGGACCACGCGGCTCATGACGATTCGCAAACCAGTCGCGCAGCGCCGGGTTTTGCTGAATGCGCTCTTCGATAATCCGATTCGATTCGGCAATGGTGGCGCCGAGATTCGGAAGCGCTGCGTACAGCACGGTGTTCTCCGGCATCAGGTCGAGCAGTCGCGTCGAATAGCGCACACCCGGTTTTGGGACGGCCTTCAGATCCTGCTGCAAGGCAGTCAAACCCTCGAGTGTTCGCTCGTAGCGTGCCGCGTTGCGACTCCAGCCAATCTCGTCCTTCACCGTGACCGTGGCAATGACCGGATTAGTCGTCGCCTGCTGACCGGCGCGGAGTACGACTTCCTCACCGTTGCGATCGAGATGAACCTCGCCTTCGATCACGCTGATGCGCGAACCCTTCGTGCCGGCATTCACGGCGAAGGTCGTACCTGTTACCGAGACGAGCGAGTCGCCGGTATCTACAAACAAATGTCCTTTTTGTTTGGCAGCTTCGACAATCACCTTGCCGCGATCGAGATGTAAGGTTGTGCCGCGCAAAGTTTGAGTAATAGAGAATTCAGAGCGATCGTTCAGCTCGATTGTCGAACCATCGCCTAAACGGACCATCGCATGCGCGTCTTTCGCCGTGCGAATTATCTGTCCGCGGCCAATCTTTTCACCGGCACTAATCGAACGCATCTGCGAATTGCTCAGCGCGTAAACCGGACCGTCGGCGGCCTGCACCGTAGCTTCAAAAGAGCCGAACGGCAGGTAACGCTGAATCAACGGCAGGGCAACCAATCCCAAGCCGATGACCAGCACGGCCGCGATGCCCCAACGCACAATCGTCGGATTCAAGCTGTAATTGAATCGGCGGTTTTGCTTTCGCACCGCAGGAGTTTTCGCCCCGACTCGCGATTCGCGCGCCTGCTTCAAGGCTTTGCGACAAGGAATACATTCATGCGTGTGATCTACCAACAGCAGGGCCCGCGGTTCAGAAAGCTCGCCGCGAAGAAAGGTGGGAATGAGCGACTGAAAATCCGCGCATCCTTCAATCCGACCGGGAGTACCCGCAATTGGAGCGCCCGCATCCTGCGGGCGGTCCGCGCGCATCCTGCGCGCATCCGTTACAGCCGACAACTGCGCCCAAACCCGCCCCGTCGCTTCGTTTACCACTGACGAATCCACTTCTTCACTGCGGATTCCGGCAGTAACTTGACCCAAGATGTTTTCGATTTCTTTGTTCTTCATGACTTCACTCCCAGGATGATTCCAAATGATTTCTTTCCGCCTTCGCGATCCGTTGCAGACGGACGACGTGGACAGCGTGGACGCGAGCCTTCTGCAATCAGACTGTTACCTTGCTCCTTGCATGTATCTTCCTATTTCCTTGCGCAAACGCGCGCGTGCCCGATGCAGTGTCACGCCCACTACGAGTGCTGAGGTCTTCATGACCTCGGCAATCTCCCCATTGCTGTAGCCTTCAAAATAACGCAGCGTAAACATCTGCGCCGCTGTGTGACCAAGGTTCGATACTGCTGAGCGAATCAGTTCTCGTAGTTCGCGATCTTCGTGACTCGTTTCAGGATTATGTTTTGAAGCGAACGCGCCGGCCTGATTTTCGACCGTATCGAACGAGACTGTCTTTGTCCGTTTGCGACTGCGCAATAAATCCAGTGAAGCATTAATTGCTGCCCGCGCAAAATACGCCTGAGGATTTTCCGCGAACCCAATCGATTCCTGTCCGCGAGCCACGCGCAAGAACACCGTCTGCAAAACGTCTTCAGCATCGGCCGCGCTGCCGGTTACTCGATGCGCGGTGCGAAAAACGCGATCATGGTGTTCCCGGAACAGCACTTCCAAACTTGTCGGCTCCTCCGACACTGCCGAGGTATCGCTTTGCTCGAATGGTCCTGTGTAATCTGCAGAAGATTGTACAGCTTTGAGGTGTCTTACGGCGGCCAACATTGCTTCCTCCTGAAAATCCTTCCCGCTCATTAAACGCACCTCGGCAAGGATTATTAACACCGGAAGAAATAAAGTTGAAGCTTGAAATGGAAAAATGCAGGTCTGCGTGCCTTCTAACTAAGTACCTACAGCCGGATTACCCGCCTGAAGGCTGTCTCAGTCAGGAAGGGTGGCTTGCCCCCGCATGTCTTTGATCTAAAAGGTGAGACTAACCAGAACAGCGGGGGCAAGCCACCCTTCCTTACCTGAGAGGTTTTTAGAAAGGTCCTGTTGCCTCATGGGCCAAATCGTTGCCGATATTCAACCGACGTAATGAAGGCCTTGACCATTTCGGCAGCGACGAAGTTGCCGTTAAAGAGGTTCAGCTTGTTCAGCCAAAACTCGTAGCCCGTATAGTCAGTGTCCTGTGGATCGTTTGGATTGCGGCGCAGATAACCAAAGTACTGCATCAGCACAAACCCGCGATTGAATTCCTGGCTACTGAAAATCGAGTTCTCTGCCACGTCGCGTAACGCGCGCGAGCGCGCCGCCACGTCGCTGGTATTAGTCGCAGAGCCAAACTCATTAATAGCTGCCTGCCGATCACTCGCGGAAGGTGTCACGCCGGCATTCAAGAATAATTGATTCACAAACTGCGTCGGGGTCAACGATGTCGGTAACGCCGTGGTGAAGCGTGAGCGTTGCACGAAGTCCAGGGTGAAGGCCTGCTTATTGTTCTCCAGCACCATCTCCCAGCCTGGCGCATTAACCACTACGCCCTGGCCAATCTGCTGTGTATCCAGCAGAAATTCGTTCAGCCTAACTATCGGCACCGATAGCTGGTGTTGCCCGGGAGCGCCGCGTTCGCCAAGTGTCGACGACCCGCTGGCATCGCCGAACGATGATTTGTAAATACGCTCGACCAGATAACCGGTCTGTTGGAATTCGATTGAAAGATAGAAAGCGGCCGAGACGTTAATCCGCCTCAGTTGAATGCAAGCCTGATCGCTGCCGCAAGAGGTAATCTGATTCGTCCAGAAGTCGAGGCCGCTTTGATCCGGCTCGCGATTAAGAAAATCGAGATAATGCACGCGCACAAAGAAACTTGGGGTATCGATCGGATTTGGGCCGGTGGCCACGTCATTGTCGGTGATCGTGATGGTCGCCATCGATGGCGTTCCCAGAGAAGCGCCAACCGCATTGCTGAGATTAACGGTGAAAGTCTCTGGCCCTTCCAGGTACGAGTCATCGATGATGAATGTCGAAATGGTCTTGGAAGTTTCGCCGGGTGCGAATCTCACAGTCGCCAAACGCGTTTCGTAATCGCAGCGCGACGAAGCCACGCCGGTCGTGACATTGCAGTTCTGCGTGCCGGCGAGATCGCTGGTGGCAAAGCTGACACTAGCCGCAAGGCTGGTGTCACCAATGCGGGTGATGGTTGTGTCGACGCGCTTATCGCCTTCCCCGACTGGGTATGAGGCAGCACTGAATTGAATCGTGGGGAAGAGGACAGTCCTACAGGCGGAAAACTCCGACGTGTTATTGCCTGGATCGGTTGCGGTCGCGGTAATTATCGGCCCGGTCATTGAAGCATTCGGAACCGAGAAACTGAAGTTGGCATTGCAAGAAGCGTCAGTCGTTGTATTCGTGAAGCCGAGAAACGTCTGGCCCTCGCCATTGCCCGAATTGTCGCAGGATGCGTTGGCAAAGAACTCGATTCTAAACGTCGTGCTCGGAATGCTGTTTAGTGTGCCCTGAATGGTAGTGTTCACGACTCCGGCCACGGCAGATGTTAGGACCGGAAAGTTTTGTAGGTTATTCGGACCACTATCTGTGTCGCAATTGTCGTTTGCAGTCACCCCGGCAACGGGAGTCAGATCGATTCCCACCCCGGCGTTCGAAAAGATCGAATTGCTCAGAATTGTATTTCCCGTCCCTGAGTCAACCACCACCCCACGGGTGTTGAATGCAATTCTATTGCCGGCGCCCGCGACCGTACCGCCGACACTGTTGTTGCTTGAGCCCGTGAAAATCCCGACGCCGGAATTCGTGTTGCCAAGCGGTGAAACGCCGTCTGCCTTGGTGCCGATGAAGTTTCCGCGGATTAGATTCCCCGTGCTCGAGTTGGCGATGTCAATGCCGTCAGCATTCGCGGAAATCAAATTGCCGGCGCCGGGAGCCGTTCCTCCAATGATGGTGTTGTTGGTCGAAACAAACATGCCCCGCGATGCGTTAGGAAGTGCATTACTGCCAGTGATGTCTGTGCCAATGTAGTTCCCCTGGATTGTGATGCCGGTGCTCTGAG
>QHXG01000094.1 GCA_003222845.1 Acidobacteriota bacterium
ATCGCGAGCGCTACTAACTTTGACGCCGCAGGACCGATCACAGCCGTTACGGCGGCCGCGGCAATGCTGTCGGTCTGGGCTGCCTTTACCGGGCCAAGCGCCGCCAGATACGCCAGGTTCGCGACCAGGTAAATGCCGATCAGAGCCGACGAGCCGATCAATAGAGCGCGGGGAAAGTTGCGCTGCGCGTTGATAGTTTCACCAGCGCTGAAGGTAACGTATTGCCATCCTTCATACGCCCACAGAACTCCAATCATCGCGAAACCTACCCCCGATGCGAGCGATCTCGCGCCGAGATTCGCGGACGAAGTTGTAGAGATTCCAGCGAGTCCATGCCCAAGTGAAAACAGGACCGCGCTCATTACCAGAATCGCGGCGACTTTGATGATCGTGGTCCAATCTTGCAGGTTCGCGCTTTCTCTCGTGCCGAGGACATTGACGATCGTCACCACCAGGATCATCGCGACGGCAGCCAGCTTGGCGATCAATGGAGAGAGCGGGACAATCTCGCCGAGGTAGCTGCTAAAGGCAACCGCGAGTGTGGCCACGGAGCCACTGCTAATCACGAAGAAAAGCGTCCAACCGTACAAGAAAGCGGGCAGACTCCCGAAACCATCGCGGATGAAGATGTACAAACCACCTGCTTTCGGATTCATCGCGCTCAACTCCCCATATGTTAGAGCGCCAAGCAGCGAGAGAACTCCACCTGTCAGCCAAACCAACATTGCCAAGGTGACGCTGCCACGCGTTTGGCGCAGGACGGCGCCCGGCACAATAAAAATGCCCGATCCGATCACGGTGCCGATTATCAGCAAGATCAGATCACGCAAGCCGAGCGTGCGTTCTAAAGTTGTTGGATTTGGATCTTGTTGAGCCATGCTATCGATGGATGATGGCAACTAGAGTCCAGGCTCTTGAAAACCTTTTCTCTAGCCCAGGCGTTCACGCCTGGGTTTGCGGAGTCGTGTTTATCTGTTGAGCCCATTTATGAGCTTAGGCAGTTTGTTCGGTACGCACCTTTGCTAAAGCCCGGTCGAAGCCCCATGAATGGGGCTCAACATTTTTTGGGCCACGTGAACCCAGGCGTGAACGCCTGGGCTAGAGAAAAGAATGCTCCTACTATGCGACGTCCTCAAAATTCTTTTCGATGATCGAGCAGATAGATTCCGATCGATTGACCTTTCCTGGTCGAACGACAGAACTCTTCAACCAGATATCCGGAAGCGATGGCTTCCATGAAAGCCCAGCGCGTCGCTTCACGCCATTCCACCGCCAATGCCGGTTTCTTATTTTGCAACGCGTTGATTTCAGACGGAATCTCGATCGAGAGATGTTCCTGGCCCAGGACTCTTGATGGCTCGTTTCTGCGGGGTGCACCGTCAAGAGCAACTTGGACCAAAGATGGAACCCGTTCAGGTACAGGCATTGATTCCTTTTTTTCAGTTTGTAATCGCTGGCGAACTCGCTCACCGTCGAGCAGCCAGGTTACCCAAAGACGATCAGTTCCGATCTGATGCAGGAAGCTCGAGGTCGCTTCACCGTAAAAGTTGATCTTGTAGGTGTCCGCCAACACTCCAAGCTTTCCGAAATTGAAATAAGCATTCAGACTCTGAAGCGGATCGAATGTCCAGGTAATCCGTTTGATGCTCTGTGCCAAAACTCGCTCGCGCTGCGCCAATTTGAGTTTGTAAGCAAGATTGTGGTTCCGATAGGAAGGCCTGACCGCGAGCATATGCGAGTGATGCGTGACTTGCCCGTTTTCATAAGCGGGAAAACCATACACAAAGCCGACGAGCATCGATTCGTCGTAAGCGCCTACAAGAACCGCGCCAACCTCTCTGCTCGCGACCAGCATGGTGAGCGGCACCACGTCGAGATCGTTAGATCCCCAGACATCTTTTTGGAGCGTCTCGACCTCCCGCATCTCTGGGACACGCTCAATGTCGCGGATAATGATCGCCGGTGCTTCGGTAGCGCTGGAGAGGATAATACTCAAGGCAAATCTCCGTTGAATCCCTTAGGCTCGCGATACCACCGATGCCCCGAGGCATATTCTCGATCAGTTGGCCTGAGCCGATTGAGCGAACGCTTGGGATCGATATGAGCGCAAGCTACATGAATAGCGCTGATCGCGGCCATCGGACCAACGTAGGAATTAAGAAATGATGGGCTGACGACCGGAGTAATCAAGTGAGCATCGCAGTAGCGGGCAATTGGCGACGTCGTGCTGTCCGTGATTCCAAAAGTTGGCACGCCCTGCTTCTTGGCCCGTAAAACCGATTCGACGGTGTCCCTGAGACATTGACCGAAACTAATCGCCACCAGCACATCCTTTGAAGTCAGCACTTCCACCTTGTATTGCAGATTACCGCTGCTGCCTATCGGCGCTTCAGCATCGAACCCCAACGCCAATAACCCGTACGCCAGGTAATAAGAAAGCGAAGCCGCGAAGTCCAGGCCAACCACCAGCACGTGTCGTGAACGCTTGATTAGTTTTGCCAGTTCTATAACGCGCTGTCGGTCCAGATCCGATTTCAAAACGTTTAGATTGTCTATGGCTTTATCCAAACAGTGATCGATGTGATCTGCAACGCTGCGCTTCTCTCGGGTCGCAGCCTTCAGCGCTGTGTAGGGCGTGATGCGCGCCACGAAATGCTGGCGCAGGTCGGCAGCGAAGTCGGCGAAACTTTCATAGCCCAGGACCTGGGTTGTGCGCAGAATCGTGGTCGCGTCGACGTGATAGCGTTTGGCGATCTCGCGAGATGAAAGGAAACAGGTCTCGTCAGCGGAATCGAGGATGGCCCGGATCAACCGTTGTCGGCGCGCGTTGAGCTGATGTGTGGCTTTTGCCAGACGCGCCTCGAGAGCACTCAGCGTAGGTCTTCCATCGCCGTCAGAATTCTGAAAAGCGTTGTGGCTTTTGTTATTGTCCACTTATATTCACCAATGACAAATGAAAAATGTCCAATGACAAATGATAAATGATCCGGTCGCTACCGCTCGCGGTTCTGACACGAAAGCTTCGCACGCCCTTACCTTCATTTCTTTGAGCCTTCAATTTGTTCAATGCTTACCGTATTAGAAGTAATGTAATTCAGATCAATTTCAAATCCGAGCCCCGGCCCGCGCGGCACTTCAACTGCGCCATCGGCCGTAACCACCACCTCAGGGACAATCACGTCTTTCGCAAAATAACGAGAGCTGGCTGAGATGTCGCCGGGCAGACAAAAGCCCGCCAGGCTTGCGAGTGCAATATTGTGCGCGCGGCCGATGCCCGATTCCAACATTCCGCCACACCATACAGGCACGCCTTTCGAATAGCACAAGTCATGAATCGCCAAAGCTTGAGAGTAGCCCCCGACGCGCCCGATCTTGATGTTGATGATTCGACAGCTTCCCATTTCCAGGGCCTGTTTTGCTCGCGCAGGACCCGTGATGCTTTCGTCCAGGCAAATTGGCGTCGTCATGATTGATTGCAGCCTGGCGTGATCGATTAGATCGTCGTGATCAAGCGGCTGCTCGATCATGAGCAAATCGAAATCGTCGAGCACCCTCAGATGCTTCTCATCCGCAATGGTGTAGGCGCAGTTGGCGTCTACGGAAAGCAGTATGTTTGGGTGACGCCGCCGCACTTCTCGCACTACCTCAACGTCCCAACCCGGTTTGATCTTGAGCTTGACTCGCTGATAACCGTAAGCCAGGTATCGCTCAACCCGAGCGAGAAGCTCATCGAGTGTTGGCTGGATGCCCAGGCTCACACCTACGGGCACGCGCGCACGGGTTCCACCGATTAGTTGGGATAGCGATTGTTCTCTGGCGCGCGCGAGGAGGTCAACAAAGGCCAATTCCAATCCGGCTTTGGCCATGTTGTGTCCGCGAAATGAAGCGAAGCATGCGGAAAGGTCAGCGAGGCCGGCCACCGGTCGAGACAACATCGCGGGCGCGAGATAATCCTGGATCACATGCCTGGCGGTACCAACGGTTTCGTAGCTGTAACGCGGCTCTTCAGCAGCAACCACCTCGCCCCACCCGGTCCGTCCGTCGGCTTCGATACTAACCAGGAATATGAGCCGCGAATCGATGCTACCAAAGCTGGTTTCGAACGGCTCGTTCAATGGCAAGCGCACCGTTCGCATTTCAACTCTCTCGATCGCCAATGGATCGGAAACGAGTTCCAACGGCCTGGCCACAACTTCGGAGCGAGCTTGCATGGCCGGGCAAGATAGCAAATCGGGGTTCGAGAGGCAAGAACCTTCTTGCAGCATCTGTCGCACTATTGACATTTTGCAGCACTTGCGGTAAAGAGACCTACCTATCAGCCGAAGTTTCGTGTCAGTGGCGCGAGCGGTAGCGACCGGATCGGAGAGTGGACTTTGATATAAGAATTTTCAATCAAGCGCAATTGATAGGATCCGGTCGCTACCGCTCGCGGTACTGACACGGGTTCGCAAGCTAAAGCTTGAACTCTAAACGCCGGCCATCAGAGTTCAGAGTTCAACCTTTAGGTTGTTGCCGTGATCGAACTAGTTTACGGAGGTAAGCGAGCAATGAAGACCACCTGGATCATTCTTAGACTAAGTGTCCTGAGTCTGCTTTTTAGTGTCCCCGCGCTGGCGCAGACTGCCAGCACTGGTGCGTTGACCGGCGAAATCACTGACCCTAACGGTGCAGTAGTCGCGGGTGTGCAGGTGACGGCGCTCAACGAAGCGACCGGAGAGAAGCGGGACGTGGTTTCGCAGGACACCGGCATTTACGTGGTCGCGCTGTTACCGCCCGGCTCTTATCGTCTCGAATTTACTAAGCGCGGTTTCAAGTCTTCGGTCAAAGCTGGTCTTCAGATCAACGTTACCGAGACGAAGAGATTGGATGTCCAACTCGAAGTAGGTTCGGTAGAAGAGAAAGTAGTTGTCGTGTCTGAGTCGCAACTACTGCAAACAGAATCACCCGCCCTCGGAAGTGTTACGGATCACGACGCGGTCGTGAACCTGCCGCTCGTGACGCGCAACTACACGCAGATCGTTACCCTCTCGCCCGGCATAGCCGCGGGAGTCACTAATGCCGCGGCATTAGGCAGAGGCAGCAGTGGCGAGAGCCAGGGCGGTTTTCGCGTTCATGGAGCAAGTGGAGCGGACAATAACTTTCAGATGAACGGCGTCGAGATTAACGATCTCCAGGCGAGCGGTTTCCTGAGTGGCGGCGTCGCGGTTCCCACTCCTGATGCCATTCAGGAATTCAAAGTGCAAACAGGTCTTTACGACGCCTCGTACGGGCGCAATGCCGGCGCCAATGTCGAGGTCGTCACGAGAAGTGGCGGCAATAAATTTCACGGCACCGGCTTCGAGTTCTTGCGCAACAACGCTCTCAACGCTAACGAGTTCTTCCGCAACGCCGCCGGTCAGAAGAAGGGTGTGCTGAAACAAAACCAGTTCGGCTTCACGCTCGGCGGGCCCATCAAAAAAGACAAGCTGCTGTTCTTCGGTTCTTACCAGGGCATACGCCAGATCAATGGCGTCGGTGGTGGCGCAACCAGCAATTTCTTCTCACCGGCTTTTACGGACGATCGGTCGCGGGCCGCCCTGGGAAAATTGTTCGCGGGCCAAGCAGGAGCACAGGGAGGCGTCGCGGTTGCGGCCGATGGGTCGAACATCAGCGCGCCCGCGTTCGCAATTCTGAACTTGAAATTGCCGAATGGCCAGTACGCTGTTCCGACCCCACAGACAGTTGACCCGGCCAAGGCGTTTGCGCTGCGCGGATTCTCTGCGCTCAGTATTCCCGCTAAATTTAATGAAGATCAATTCATCGTCAACATAGATTACTTGCAGAATACCAAGAGCAAATTTGCCGGCCGCTTCTTCTATGCCAACAGCACACAAAACCAACCGCTGCCACCCACGAATCTTGGTGGCCCAGCGTCCCCAGGGTATCCGTGGCTGACAGACAATCGATTGCGGAACTTCTCGATTGCTCATACTTATGCGTTTAGCTCTCGGCTGCTCAATCAGGCGGAAGTCGGTTTCCATCGCACTGAAGCGCCCACGATTCAGCAGGAACTCTTCAAATGGTCTGATGTCGGGGTCAATGCGCCGACCGGTGAGGACGTGTTTCCCGAAATTCTCGTCAACGGTTCGATGACGCTCGGTGGGAATGGACAAGGACTAAACATCATCCAAAAACATCTAACCTTCCAGGATTCGCTGACCTATATCCGAGGTCGGCATACGTTTCGCTTCGGCGGTGGCGTTACGCGAAGCCATCTTGACCTTTCGAACTTTCACTTCCTGAGCGGCGTGGTGTTCCTAAGTTGGGCGGATTTTCTGCTTGGACTACCTGGAGCGCCGGTAGCGTCAGGCGGCAACGGGACCGCCTTTAGCAATGTATTTCAATCCGTCGATTTACCGGGTCTTCTCGATCGCTCGTGGCAGCTTACGGACGGAAATGCCTTTGCTCAGGACGATATCAGGTTGAGTTCCTCACTTACCTTGAACCTCGGTCTGAGGTATGAGCGATTAGAGAATCTCGGGGACAAGTTAGGGCGCAACAGCGGATTCGATGTCACCTTGGCTAATCCGAATCCGCCGGCGGCGGGAAGCGTTCAGGGCTATGTCGTGTCGAAAAATCTTCCCATCGCAGTTCCTTCCGGCGTGAAGCAACTGGACAACACTTACGGCATTCTCGGGGTGCATCAAAATAATTTTGGGCCGAGGTTTGGTTTCGCCTGGCACATGCCGAAGAGTTTCCTACGCTTCACGGATCGCATGGTTGTCCGCGGCGGCTATGGAATGTATTTCACGCGCGCCACTGGTCAACCGTTCATTCAACTAGCGACATCGCCGCCGTTTGCTTTGTTACGATCAGTAGCAAGTACTGCGAATGCCGCAGCCACTTTCGCGAATCCGTTTGGACCGAATCTGACTTTCCCGCAATTTCCTACGTACTCGCCAACCACGCTGCGCACGGTCACCTTTATCGATCAGAATTATCGCCCGCCGGTAACACAGCAGTTTGGTCTAAACATCCAGACGGATCTCGGACACAGTTTCGTACTCGAACTCGGATATGTCGGCACGCGCGGCACGCACCAAATTCAGAATCACTCGCTTAACCAAGCGCTGCTGGCCAGTCCTTCGAATCCGATCCGCGGGCAAACCACGAACACGGTTGCCAATCTCGCTCTGCGTGTCCCGATTCAGGGCTTTACCGCACCGGGACTCAACGATGTCGATTCATCTGCGTCATCGTGGTACCACGGGCTCGATGCCAGTCTTACGAAACGATTAAGCAAAAGATTGCAGTTTCTGGCCGCTTACACTTTTGCTCATGCCTACAGCACTACCGGGCGAAGTACGGCTGCGGGAGGAACTTCCGGTGTCAGCGGTAACCAAAACAATCCACGCGCGAACTATGGCCGCAGCGAATTCGATCGCGAACATCGGTTTGTGTTCAGCTATGTCTATCAATTGCCGGGCCCGCGCAGATTCAACTCTGTAGTCAATACAATTCTGAGCGGTTGGTCATTAGCCGGCGTCACTACGATCCAGTCAGGAGCGCCGTTAACTTTGACGGGCACGAACTCCAACAACGTTTTCGGGATCACCAGCGACCGTGCGCAACTGGCTTCCGGCTGCACGTACAGTAATCTGGTCAACTCCGGGTCGATTCAAAGTAAACTGACAAACTACTTCAACAAGCCTTGCATTCTACGCAACGCGGCGGGCACGGCCATCTGGACGATCGTCGGCGATGACGGTCGCGCGACGGGCTTCGGCAACAGTGGTGTGGGCATCGTGACTGGCCCAGGCCAGAATAATTCTGACATCGCGATTATCAAGCGGACGCCGCTTCACTTGCTCGGTGAAAGCGGCAACGTGGAATTGCGCGGAGAGTTTTTCAACGCTTTCAATCACACGCAATTTAGTAATCCGAGCACGAGTGTGACATCGGCGGCGTTTGGAACGATTACAACGACGGCGGTGAATCCGCGTATCATCCAGTTTGCGTTGAAGTTGAATTTCTGACAATTCTTATTGCGGGGTTGGACAGCAAGTGTTCAGAGTTCAACCTTTAGGTTGTGGCTGGCGAACCGCGCAAACTGAAGTTTGAACTCTGAACGCTCGAAATCAAGGTTATTCATTCATTCAAACATGCGAATACGATACTCAATCTTAACGCTGTTATTGTCTCTATCGATCACCAGCCTGGCGTCTGCACAAGGCACGCGACTGCTCCGCCATCCGACGGTGAGTCGCGACTCGGTGGCTTTTGAATATGCCGGCGACCTCTGGGTGGTCTCGCGCAGCGGCGGACAGGCACGGCGGCTTACCTCCACGATTGGTGTTGAGCTTGATCCATACTTTTCGCCGGACGGATCGCAGATCGCTTTCACCTCGACGGTTGCGGGCAACACTGACGTTTACGTGGTGCCGACTTCCGGCGGCGACGCGAAGCGGTTGACTTATCACCCCGGCATCGATCGCGTGCGTGGATGGACTCCTGATGGCCGCCGCATAATCTTCGCTTCAGTACGAACCAGCGCTCCGCAACAGTCATACTTCCGTCTTTGGACAGTCAGCCTCGACGGCGGGCTTCCCGAACCGCTACCTATGCCGCGCGCGTTCAGCGCCTCGTACTCGCCCGATGGGCGTCGCGTCGCTTATGAGGAGATCACGACTGCGTTCGTTCCTGAGTGGTACGAGACCAGTATGTGGCGGCACTATCGGGGTGGTCGCACTCACCCAATCTCCGTGATGAATCTCAGCGACTATTCGGTCGAGAAACTTCCCTGGAACAACAGCAACGACACCCTCCCGATGTGGATTGGAAATACGATCTACTTTCTCTCTGACCGCGATCACACAATGAACCTGTTCGCCTACAGTGGCAACACGAAGGAGGTCAAACAACTCACCCATCACAATGACTTTGACATCATGACAGCGTCGGCAGGGTCTGACGCCGTTGTTTACGAGCAGGCCGGCTACATTTATCTCGTCGATGCAAAGACAGAAAGGGCGCAAAGACTCGACATCGAAGTGACCGGCGATCTGCCGTGGGCGCGCCCGCAGTTCAAGAAAGTAATCAGCATGATCCGCAACTCGGCGCTCTCGCCGACGGGAGTTCGGGCGGCGTTCGAAGCGCGCGGCGATATTTTCACTGTCCCGGCTGAGAAGGGCGACTACCGCAACCTCACCCAGAGCCCGGGCGCGCATGATCGCAGTCCCGCATGGTCGCCCGATGGCGCTCAACTCGCCTGGCTTTCAGACGCGAGTGGAGAATATCAGCTCATGCTTGGCGATCCACTCGGCGTCACGACCGCGCGAGCAATCGCCTTGCCATCGACGGCGTTCTTCTCTGCTCCCGCCTGGTCACCGGATGGAACCCAGATTTTGCTTCCGGACAATCATCGAAATCTTTGGCTGATCGAAGTCGCTGGCGGCAAAGCAGCGAAGATTGACACCGACAATTATCCCGATCCTGTTCGCTCGTTCGATGCTACCTGGTCGCCGGATTCTAAGTGGGTCGCGTATTCAAAGAATCTGTCCAGTCATCTGCGAGCGATTTTTATTTATTCGTTGGCCGAGAAGAAAAGCCATCAGCTTAGTGATGGCATGGCCGATTCGATTTCGCCCGCCTTCGACGCCGGGGGCAAGTATCTCTACTTCCTCGCCAGCACGAATTACGGTCCCAGCACCGGATGGCTGGAGATGAGCTCGATCGATCGTCCCGTGCGGCGAGCGATCTATCTCGCGGTGCTAAGCGCAACCGAACCGTCGCCGCTCTTGCCTGAGACCGGCGATGAACCGCCAAAACCTGCGCCGCGCGAAGAACGGCCAGAGCCGGCGCCCCAGCCAACGCCCGCGACACCGCGTACGGTAAATGTTCGCATCGACTTTGATCGCATCGGGCAGAGAATAATTTCCGTGAATGTGCCAGCCGGTGATTACAACAACCTCACGGCGGGCTCAGCCGGGAGTTTCTACTACACCGAACCAATCCTGACGACTGCGCCTGCACCACCATCACTTCGCTTGCAGCGATATCAGCTCAAAGAGCGCACGGCCGCGCCGTTTCTCGAAGGCATTCGCTCGTACTCACTCTCAGCGGACAAGAAGAAACTTCTTTATCAGGCCAGCGCCGGCGGCGGAACTAGTTGGGGAATCGTAGCAACCGATCGCCCGGCTCCGGTTAAGGTGGGTGATGGCCCTCTCAACGTAGCCCAACTCGAGATGAAGGTCGATCCGCGCGCCGAGTGGGAACAGATTTATCGCGAGACTTGGCGCATTCAGCGCGAGTATTTCTACGATCCGAAGTTTCACGGGAACGATTGGCAGGCGATCTACGAAAAGTATAAGCCGCTCCTTGCTCACGTGGGCCATCGCGCCGACCTCGGATACCTGATCGCAATGGTGGGCGGCGAGCTGACGGTGGGCCACTCGTACCTAACCGGAGCCGGCGACGTCCCCGGCGAAGATCCTGTTTCGGTTGGTTTGTTGGGGGCAGACTTTGCGATTGAGAATGGCCGTTATCGGATCAAACGAATCTACTCCGGCGAGAATTGGAACCCAGATCTGCGAGCGCCGCTCAGCGCGCCCGGCATTCAAGTATCCGAAGGCGATTATCTGCTCGAAGTAAATGGCCGGCCACTCGCGCCGCCGACGAATCTGTACAGCTTATTCGAGGGAACTGCGGGGCGGCAGACGTTGATTCGAGTGAACAAGACTCCATCGATGGAAGGCTCGCGCGTCGTGACTGTGATTCCGGTCCCGAGCGAAGATGGACTGCGAACGCGTGCGTGGATTGAAGATAATCGCCGGCTCGTGGACAAGCTTTCGAACGGAAGATTGGCGTACGTTTGGCTTCCTAACACAGCCGGTCCCGGTTATGCCTACTTCACTCGCTATTATTATGCGCAACAGGACAAAGAGGGCGCGATTATTGACGAGCGATATAATCACGGCGGCCAGGTCGCGGACTACATAGTGAACGAGCTGGATCGAAAACTGATGGGGTACTTCGCGCAGCGCGACGGCCAACCCGCGACTTCGCCCATCGCTGGAATTTACGGACCGAAGGTGATGATAATCAACGAGTCGGCTGGTTCCGGCGGCGACGCCTTGCCGTATATGTTTCATCTCCGCAAGCTGGGGCCAATGGTCGGAACGAGGACGTGGGGAGGTTTAGTCGGCACCCTCGGTGTCCCATCAACAATCGACGGCGGCGGCATCACTGCACCCACTCTCGCTTTTTATGATCTTTCCGGCAAGTGGGCCGTAGAGAACGAGGGTGTACCGCCGGATATCGAAGTGGAGTACACTCCGTGCAGGAAGCAATGAAGCTGCTGGAGCAGAATCCGGTGAAGCGAGTGCCAAGGCCGGCGTCGATCGATCGCATTTCAAAGTAACGAATCTGGAGCGCGCTCAAGGAACACTGACGATCTGGTTCTTGTACTCTTCGGCTTCACTGGCCTCCCAATAGAGGGCCAGCCATTCCGCGGCTTTGCCGATGGAAAGTCTTCTGGAAACGATGAAGATGCCGGGCGAGTCTTGATGTTTGATAAACTCGATGAAGTGACCAGGCATGGTGTGCCGGTCGTGTGTAATCAGCATCCGGTCTTGTTCTGCGCACAGCCGCAAGACTTCCAGGTCTGCGACGCCCGTGTGCAAACCGAGTTCTGGCGCGCGTTGAAAATCGATTTCGGACCTGAGGCGTTTGGTCGATCGCAAAATGTCTTCGTGCAAATCGTTGTCAGCCTGGAAGCGGATTTTCATTTGAGAGGCTGCAACAGACTTTGTTTGACCCGTTCCTTGAGCGCGGCGCCCTTTGGAAACAGACGGGCGATCTCGCGACTGAATTCCTCCTCGGTGGCTTCATTATGCGCAAGATGCTCGTCCAGATCGGCCTGATGATCCAGATAAAAGGCAATCGCACCGTAAACCTGGCTGAGCGACAATACTGGGAAGGCGTCCTGAATCGCTTCCGGCGAGCGGCCCTGCTGAAACTGATAAATGATCGAATCCAGCGCCACCCGCGTGCCTTTGATGCGCCATACCTGATTCTCTTTTTCGATATACTGGTCTGTCACAGAATCGCTCCTTAATCCAGATGGATTATATCCGATGATTAGCCCTAATAGTTAAGTCCTTTATGAACGGCATGAACGAATTTAACCACCGAACGCACGGAAGAGATAGGCTATGGAAATCGCTTGTAGTCATCACAGTCACGCTAGTTCTGACTGCTTCGCAGGCCGCCAGCGCGCAAACCGTCAACCTCGATCGCGTCGTCTCGGAACTCGAACCTGAGATTCAGCGCACATTGCTTGCGGGGAATATCCCTTCGGTGTCGATCGCATTGATTTCAAGCGATCGAGTCGTCTGGACCAATGCTTATGGCTATTCGAATCTATGGGCACGTACTCCTGCCACGCCCAGCACGGTCTATCTAATCGGCTCAACCTTCAAAGCAATGTCCACGATCGCTTTGCTTCAACAGATGGAGCAAGGCAAATTCAAGCTCGACGATCGCGTCAACGATTATTTAACCGACTTCAAGATCCAGGGAGAAGACCCACAGCATCCGATCACGTTTCGCCATCTGCTGACTCATACTTCAGGCCTGCCCGCAGACTTTGGTCCTTTTCCGGTTTGGGGCGACACGGTGCCGCCGTCGCTCGAAGACTATCTGCGCA
>QHXG01000815.1 GCA_003222845.1 Acidobacteriota bacterium
GGGCAAACGGAGTTCCAATTCAAGGTAGCTGATCTGAACTTCCACAGCACGGTCTATGAATGGCTCGTGGTTGCTGGAGCCAGAGCGCAGTACAAAGGCTCAGGCACGATCAACGGCGCGGGCAACTACGGCTTCATCTTGACCGCCATCGATGGCGACATTAATGGAGGCGGTGGCGTAGACAAGTTCCGCATCAAGATTTGGGACAAGAACAACGGCGATGCGGTGGTCTACGACAATCAGATGGGCGCCGGCATCGACGATAATCCCACGACCGCAATCGCCGGTGGGAGCATCGTCATACACAAATAAATCGGTCATGAGGACGGGGCGATGGTTTCTTACCGTCGCCCCTTTTCTCGGCAGCGTACGAGTTAACCCGGCAAAAAGTGGGTCTCGCACGCCAGTTGATCCCGTCTGAAATAGCTGATCAGAACCAACGTTGGCATCCCAAAGTGTCGTTCTCAGCATCAATCTTGGTGAAGCCAACGCAGGACAACTCCCCACCTCTCCCTTACGCGTGAAATAGGAAGACGCAAGCAGGCGGCATGGCAGTTATGAGAAGGTTAAAAGAGATCTGCCCGACGGAAAGTATGAGGTCGAACAGATTGATTAAGATTTCAAAGGTTTCATTCTTGGTCCTGGCGATGGTCATCTCTGCTGCGGCCAGGCAGCGTCCCTACCGATACCCAAATCCGGCTTTGGTGTCTCGCGCGGAACAAGTTACCGGCGACCATTTTCCGTTGGTAACTTCAACACCTCGGGGCGTGACCGTGTTGGCGCGCGTGATGCCTCGCGCCGAGGTCCTTAATGCCATCGATCGAGGGCTGACCGAACTGTTTGACGTAGCGCGGCGCCACGGCTATCGGAATCGTTTGAGCTTTAGCGACTATACTGTTTTCATCGCGCGCGCTGATCGGACCAGGGATCGAAGCGGCGCGTATTCACCTGACATTGCCGTGCCTGCGCAGCAATACGCCGGCAGCGATTACGATCAAGGTGGTTTCATTTATGCAGCAGGCATGGTACTGGCCTTTAACCCGTCAGCTTTTGTAATCGCGGAGCACGATCACGATTTCGGGCGC
>QHXG01000816.1 GCA_003222845.1 Acidobacteriota bacterium
CGAGGGCGAATCTTCGCTCTACGTACTCGATGCGAACTCAATCGAGGATATCCAAAAGCTTCTGAGCGAACTCAAGACTTAGTCAACGAACGGCCGGCAGCGGATACCGCATCAGGCCATCCTCGATGTGTACGGAAGCAGCGAAGAAGTGAGCTTGAGTCGCGACTAGCTTATAATGGTGTTGAGGTAATAAAGATGACATTGGAGGGTTTGATTCAAAGCGATTTGTGGCGCGAGTTTGAAGAATATGCGCGCTCAAGACGCAGACAACCCGCGAGGTTACTCGCTGAGCTCATGCGTGAGCAACTAGAAATCGCGGCGGATGTCGCGCTCAATAACGAGATTCGTCGTGACGTTCAAAAGAGCGGTTATAAAGAGAAGGATGCGGTAAGAATCGTGCGCGAGTATCGCGCCGAAAAGAGAAAACGACGTGCCGCCTCATAGAGAGCGAATTCCAGTTGTCTTCGATACGAATGTTGTTTATTGGACAGGCCACAAGTCCGGCAAGACTTTCGCCAAACTCGCGAGTATATGATTTGTGGCTGGTCGAGCGTCGCCTTCAACTCGTCGTCAGTCCCACGCTCATCGCAGAATATCTTGAGGTTCTTGGACGTATGGGCGCGGATTTCAAGAGAATTGCTCGTCTGCAAGCACGATTAATGAAGTCGCCTACGGTTACGCGCATCAACTTAGGTAAGCGTTTCTTGGTGAGCCGTGATCCCGACGACGACATGTTACTTGCTACCGCCCACACCGGGCGCGCACGTTATCTCGTCACGAACGATCGCGACTTACTTGAAATCTCGCTGAAAGAGCGTCGCCGTTTCAGGTTTGAGATCGTCAGGCCCGCTGAATTGCTAAAGTTGCTAGAACTATGATCCGTCAAACGTTCTTCTAGTCTCGTCCCACGCCTAACGCATCCGCCGCGCGATTGATGTAATTAAACCACGAGGCGATTAATGTGATCTGTAGAATGGCTCGATCATCGAAGCCAGCCGAGCGCAGTCGTTCATGATCGTGTCGAGAGACGCGCGTGGCATCGCGGGTCAGTTGCGCG
>QHXG01000095.1 GCA_003222845.1 Acidobacteriota bacterium
GCTGGCTGATCCATTCTTCGCGTTTGCAGGCTGGCTATCCGCTTTGAACCGGAACTCTGCAACATCGATACCGCGCAGCAAACCGCGCGTGAATTCGGCCTGATACACCAATTCTTCGCGCGGCGAAAAAGGCAACGCATTAGTGCGAGACTCCTGAGCCGAGTCAAGTTTCGCGATCGCCGCCAGCAGCAGCACGGCGAAAGCGACGCCCGCCGCCCGCCGGATATATTTGTGCAAGAAATCGATGACCATCAAGGTTTACTTAAAGAGAAAAGACCTGAGCGCAAGCAAAGCCCAGGCAGCGATCAATCCCAGGAGAGCCCGATACTCTCGATAACGACGGTAAAGACCAACATCGAACTTTTTTCTCTCAAACGCCGGGTCTCGATAGGGCGAAAGCCGCGGCAAAAACAGCGGCACTGATTTCGCGTATCGTCGATAGTGCTCGCCAAACAATTCCGCCAGCGTCGTCGCTTCGACGCGCATTACGGGAACATAGATGCCCAGGAAAAGCGCGCCGAATACAGCTCCCAAGATCAACCTGCCCGCCGCGAGCGTGAAGCCGAGTCCCATCAAAAAACTGCCAAGATAGAGTGGATTGCGCGTGTAAGCGTACGGGCCGTCGGTGGCTAATGCTTCATTCTTTCTCAAGCAGCCAACCGCCCACGCGCGCAAAGCGAGCCCCGGCAAAGCTATTACGGCACCAACGATCAGCGTCAGTGGTCGCGGCCGCGCGAGCAAAAAGAAGAGCGCTGCGCATGCAAATCCCAGCGGCACGCGCCAGCGCTGCATCCATGTTCCGCGATTAGCCAATCGTTACTAATTCCGCCGGAGTCGTTTCGTTTGCGCGACGGAGACGCTCAGTCACCGCATGCAGCACGCGTTCGACATCGATATCCATACAAATCCACTGCGAGCATGAGCGGCGATGACAATCTACGCGACAGCCAATATCGTTGCGCTCGACGCAGACGTCGTCAGCGTAAGGGCTGCCGTTGCGCCACCATTCAGTTGGGCCGAACAGTCCGACTATGGGAGTGCGCGCCGCGATTGCCAGGTGCGTCGGTCCTGTATCACCGCCAACATAAACCTGCGCCTGTCTTGCCAGCGCATAGAATCCTTTCAGCGAGAGAGAGACAGCTCGCGCTTTGCCGGATCGGGAGGCAGATAGAGCTCGCCCCGCCAGCGTGTCCTCACCCGGTCCATGAGTCACCAGCGAATGCAGGCCAAAATGATTCCACAGCTCGTCTGCCAGTGCGCCAAATTTTTCGGCGCTCCAAAGCTTTGTCGGCCAGCCTCCGCCGGGATTTAGAATGGCGTAACGTTCCTCGGTGCCACGAATAGTTTCTTCGACTTCCCGTTCGTGCGTGGAATTCAACGTGATGGGAAACTCGAAATCGTTTTCGTCTCCAGGAATTGAAATGTTCAAAGCGCTCTTTACGAGAGCCAGATTTTTTCGAATGACGTGCAGGCGGTCGGGAATTTGAACCTTATGGTGAAGCAGGACGCGGCTGGCTGGTTCACGCAGCGAGTCGCGCCCAAAACCATAAACACGTCGCGCGCCCGAAAGGCGCGCCACCATGGCTGACTTTAATAATCCCTGAAAATCTAAGGCGAGATCGAAGGCCGAGGCGCGTAGCAGACGTAACTGCTGGCGCGGTGCCCGCAGCGTCTCCCCAGACATCAGCCCGCGCCTCAGGGCCTTCGTGTCGATTTCGATGAGGCGATCCAAGAACGGGTTGTCTCTTAAAATTTCAGAACTTCCAGGCTCGACCGCCCAGGAAATTTCTGCCTTGGGCAAACCGCGTCGCATCGCCGCGAGCGCGGGCAGCGTATGCACGACGTCGCCGATGCTGCCGAGTTTGACGATCAGGATATGCACGATTGGCCTGATACTTTATCGATAATTTCGGATGACGAATGATTTTTTGGATCTCCAACGATCGCCACTCGTCCGCCGAAGGATCGTACCACATCGCGTTCAGGAACCATGTCTTCGGTGTAATCTGTGCCTTTGGCGTGAACATCGGGCTTGATCGCGAGTAAGAGTTCCTTAACCGTCGGCTCTTCAAAGATCGTCACGAAGTTAACAGCTTCCAATGCGGACACGATTTGGGCTCGTTGGTCTTGGGGCACGAGAGGCCGACCATCACCCTTCAATCGTCGAGTCTGTTCATCGGAGTTCACACCGACAATTAGAAGGTCGCCCAGAGCCTTCGCCGCTTCAAGGTAGCGAATATGGCCAACATGAAGAACGTCGAAGCAACCATTGGCCAATACAATTCGGCTTCCTTTTCTTTTGGCCGCTTCGACGACCGCCAGCAAGTCGCGCCGCTCGAGAATTCGCGTTGTAACACCAAAGGAATCGGGCTTGTTGGTCATGCATTTGATACCTGAGCCATCGGTGACAGTATTTCGTCAGCGCTGACTGTGGCTGTTCCACGCTTCGAGACCACTATTCCGCCTGCAAGATTTGCCAGCTGCGCTGCTTCAGCAAATGAAGCGCCAGCCGCCAGCGCCAGTGTGTACGTCGCGATCACGGTGTCCCCGGCGCCCGTTACGTCCACGGGCTGTTTCGATCCGACGGCCTCGATATGGAGTGGCGCGGCGCCGTCTTCGACTAACGTCATCCCATGCCCACCCCGCGTAACAAGTAGCGCCTCGTATCTGAGTTGCTGCCGAAGTTTCTGGGCCGCTAATTCCAGCGCAACTCTGTCGACATGTTTTTCGCCGAGAAGTTCTTCGACTTCATCTTCGTTCGGCGTCGCCGAGGTGAAGCCGGGAAAACTCGACAGACGAAAGCGCGAGTCAACAAGAATGGGAATCCTTTTCTGCTGCGTTGCGTCGCGAACGACCGCGCCGATCTCTGGATCCGCAACTCCATAGTTGTAGTCGGAAACTATCACACCGTCTGCGCCATTGGTTACTTCCGCCGCGGCCGCTTTCAGGCTTTGTTTAAGTTTGGCCGCCAAACCCGGCTCGTGGTCATAGTCAATCCGAATGACCTGCTGTCGGGTAGAATGAATCTGGCCCGCGAGAACGCGAACCTTAGTCGTTGTCCGCTGTTCGCTTGACACGAATAAATCGGCACAGTCAATGCGCGCAGCGCGCAACTTGTCTTGCAATGTTCGGCCTGTTTCGTCATCCCCCAGCACTGAAATCAGTTTGACCTGCGCGCCAAGAGCCGCGAGATTCATCGCGCAATTGCCCGCCCCTCCAGGCGTCGTCTCCGTGTGTTCATGCCGCAGAATAAAAACCGGGGCCTCGCGCGACACGCGGCTGATCTCGCCGTAAATGAATTGATCGGCAATCAGATCGCCGATGACGACGATGCGCTTATTTGAAAAACTGTTGACGATTTCGGCGAGATGTTTCATGCAGTTTGGAGTTCCACCTTCAGGCGGCGCGACATCATAGCGCAAGCCCGCCCAAAAACTTCCTCGACGGTAATCGCGGTCATACAACGATGATCGATTGGACAATCACGTAGCATGCACGGAGCGCACTCCGGCGGATGGCGAATGATTTCCGCATTCCGCGAAAGGGGATATGTAGTTAACGGATTCGTTGGACCAAAGACCACCAGCGTCGGCGTGTTCAAGGCGGCGCCAATGTGCGCGGGTCCCGTATCGTTTGTGATCAGAACATCGGCGATGCTGATAATTGCGGTCGCATCGGCAACAGTCGTCTCGCCGGTCAGCATGATTGGTTGATTCACAGCGCGCTCGCATACTTGTCGCGAGACATCAAGTTCGGGCGGCGAACCAATCAACGCCACGTTAGCTCCCGATTCGATGAATCGATCGGCAAGTGCTGCGTACCGGTCCGCAGGCCAGCGTTTCGCCCGACTATTAATCGAACCAGGGCAAAGAAGAACCAGAGGCTTGCCTATGCGCGTGCCATGTTCGTGCAAAGTTTGAAGGGCGTTTCGTTTTCTACTCTCCGAAACCCCAAGCGTGAAATCCGGCGCAACGCTTTCCACCGATGAGGTTCCGCGTATAAGTCGGTCTAGTTCGGCGACGATGTTCAGATAGTAGAAGCTCTCGTGACGTTCATTTTTCCAGGCGGGCACGCGAGCTGAATGAGTGAGTAGCGCGCTGCGTCTTTCGGTGCCATAACCGATTCTGATCGGCACTCGAGCCAGAAACGCAATCGCGGCGGCCTCGAATGCATTTTGAAAAAGGATTGCCAGATCGAACTTTCGTTGCTGCCACTCTCGAATCTGGTTCCACTTGGAAGCTAATCCTGAACGATCGCAAACCAAAACTTCGTCGATAAAGTCTGCGTCCAGGAAAATATCTGCGGTGCCGGGTTGGGAAACCAGAGTAACGTTCGCGTTTGGAAGTACGCGCCGCAGCTCGCGCAACGCGGGCACGCTCATGACTGCGTCGCCAACCCAGTTGGGTGCGCGAACGACGAGTTTTTTGATCTGATCCGGTTGTAAAACGCTGGCTCTCAAAGGTGATTCGATTCAATGGACCGTCATAACAACTCCTTTAGGAGTGAAATATGTAGCAGACATTTGGCTCCTAAAGGAGCCCGTTCGTGAAGTGTCGCGGTGAGCTATAAACATTACGCTCCTCCGGAGTTGCCTATCTGCTTCGGCGTTCGGGGAGCCTACAATAAACTTCGTAGACCTTCCTCTACTCCAATCTGCGGCTCCCAACCTAACTCCTCAAGGATGTGATTCAAGTTAGATACGTAGTGCAATGGCACTGGCGCCGGCAAAGGATTCGCTTCGTCAAACACTGCAGTGCATTGGATCATTTCCGCGACTTTGTCGATGATGTCGCGCAGTGACAGAGAATTCGCGCGACCACCGCCGAGGTTGTATTGCCCATGCGACACCGATGAGTCGATAAACGCCTGACAAGCGCGCGCGAAATCTTCTACATGCAGGATGTCGCGTATCGGTTTGCCTTCGAGCGGCAAGCGAATCGGCCAGCCGCGCTTAACCGACTCGACATAGTGCGTGACGAAACCGTTCTCATTTCCTTCCGAAGGCCGCGCATACACCGTCGACAGCCGAAAGATGCAGGAACGAAAGTTCCTGTGCGCGGAATAATAGTCGACGTAACGCTCAGCGATTAGTTTCGACCATTCCAGAGGTGTTTGGCCACAGTATTCAGTAGAGCAGTCCTCCGGCACCTCTCCATAACCGTCGGCATGCGCGCCATAAACATCTTTCGTCGAAGCGAAGATGAACACGGAGTTTGGCTGCATCTCGCGCAAGAGATTCACCGTGCCTTCGACGTTCGCGCGAAAGCAATCTTCGGCGTCGGCGGGGTTCTTGCTCAGATGCGCCGCCAGGTGAATGACGACTTCATAAGCGCTCACCCTGGTGGCGTCCAATGAGCTGAGCACGTCCAGATGCGAGCGCCGCGAAAAGTCTTCAGCCTGAAAGAAGCGGCGCACGTGTGTCCCCAGATAACCGCTTCCGCCTGTGACTAGAAGTTTCATGTTTCAAGTTTCAGGTTTCAAGTTCCGCAACCAACTTGAAACCTAAAACTTGAAACTTAAAACTAGCTTATGCCGCTCGCTAATTCATTCAGTCCCATCAACGCCTCGACCTGCCCAATAGCGATCAAAATATCGCCGCCTTCGATCTTTGCATCGCCGGCGGGATTGAAAAGCGTGTCGCCATTTTGTCGTCGAATACTGACGACGACAACATCCAGTTCAGCCCGGATCGGCGTTGCGCGAAGCTCTTGTCCCACGAGCGGCGACGCGACGTCCACTTCGACCTGTTCGAACCCCAGACCAAGCTCGCTGCCGGTAATAGAATCGAAGAACTCGCTGACGGCAGGTTTCGTCAGCGAAACCGCCATGCGATGCCCGCCAATTATAGTTGGCGCCACCACATGATTGGCGCCTGCGCGCAAGAGCTTCGCTTCCGCCTGCTCTTCGGCCGCGCGCGCGACGATGTGCAAACGCGGATTCAGATCTCGCGCGGTGAGCACGACGTAAACGTTGTCAGCATCGTTGGGCAAACATGCAGCCAGGCCTCGCGCGCGCTCGACTCCGGCCTCGCGCAGACTCTCCTCCAACGTAGCATCGCCTACCAGCACGTTGATGCCGCGTTGACTGAATTCCGCGGCCCTTTGTTGATCGTTTTCAATCACCACGAACGGTTGCTCGGTGCGCACCAGGTCCCGCACAAGATGTGAGCCCACGCGGCCCGAGCCACAAATAATAAAATGATCGTAAAGCTTGCTCATTCTTCTCGAGCGTCGCCGCTGGCCGAAGGTCGCCACCAATTCCGACTGCACCACAGATTGAACTATGGTCGAGATGGCCAGCGCAACTCCGCCGACCCCCATCAGCATCACCACGACCGCGAATAATCGGCCTGTTCCGTTGCGCGGCGTCAGATCGCCATAGCCGACCGTGGTTAGCGTCTGCACCGTAAGGTAAAGACTGTCCGCGAGCGACCAGCCTTCGATCAAATGAAAGCCGACCGTGCCAAACAGCAGCGCGCCGCCCAGCGCCATTAACGCGTAGCGAATGCGAAAGGGTGTTCGGAGTGAAGTGCGAGCGGAGGCCATAAACTCAGAGGGTGATAGCTTGGTTCACGGTGTTAGAGTACCAACTTCAGTTGGGCTCTCTAACCGGTAAAATCCCGACTGAAGTCGGTACTCTAACCCCTCTCGCCGAAATCATCATCAGGGTATGGTCACTTCCTCTTCCACCTTACGCCGTCTTTGGTGTCTTCTAAGACGATCCCCCGCTCGGCGAGTTGATTCCGAATCTCATCGGCGCGCGCAAAGTCGCGGCGATGACGTGCTTCCTGGCGCTCGTCAATCAGTTTCTGAATTTCTTCGTCGAGCATCTCTC
>QHXG01000817.1 GCA_003222845.1 Acidobacteriota bacterium
AAACGCAGCGTGCGCCGAGCCAGATCGAACATGTTGGCCTTTCCGAACACACCGTCATTCAGTGTCATAACGATCAGGTCTCCCTGCGTCGTGATTGTGCCGATTGACCGCCCCGGTTCCTGCCGCCCTTGGCTGTACGTCACATTACGCCGCGAGAGAATCCCGGAAACACAGAGGAGGAATACAATCAGCCACGCGCTCTTTAAGAAAAACCACGTCCTTCGCTTCATGTCATCTCCCTAATTACGATCCAGATCGTCCTCGACGATCAACCCAGCAGGCCGACCACTTCGAAGACCTTCTCGGTGCCAGTCTTAATGATGACCGTGTCGTTGTGCGGGCCACCGATGGTTCCGGGCCGGCTGTTGACTGTGACTGACTGGAGTGTGCTCTGAGATGGAAGGCGAAGTTTTACGTGTAGCTCCTTCGGCTCGCCTGGGCGCGAGAGTTCTACTTTTGCGAAGAGTCTCTTGGCATCCAGGTTGGTGAGCAAACTGAAGCAGCGCGTGGGCGCCTGGTCGATTTTGATCTCTTTTCCGGAAGCTACCCAATCGCGTGGCAAACCCTTGCCGAAATAAAGACGGTCTTCATCGGAGTCTTCGAGGACGAGCATCCAGCGCACCAGCAGCGGGATAGTCTGTTGAGCGGGGATGCAGAACGTGGCGGTGCCGCCGTTGATGCCGGCGACTTCTCCTGCGGTCCAACTGCCGCGTGTGTGATCGTGATAGCGATGCGCGTAGAGAAACAGCAGGAACTCTTCGATGCGATCCAGTCGCAAAAGCATTTGTGCGTAGCCGTAAGAGATGAAACCGAGAATAGCGCGGCTGCCCGGGCGAGCGACACTCACATTGGCGACTACACCAATGGTCGTGGCGCCGTAAGCGCGCATGCAATCGATCACGAGGCTGGCCAGGCGTGGCGGCAGAATGTCTGCTTGCAGCAATTCGGAGTAAGGACGATGCGGCCATTGTTGGGGGCTCGGGCGCTCCTGGGCCATTGACTCGCGGAACTTCAGCTTTGCTCCCGGCAGAGGTCCAATGTACGGAGGCTTCGCATCTCGCTTGATGTTCTTCTCTATGCTGGCGACGGTGGCTTCTTGAAGTATCCTGCTGCGGCGCAGCCATTCTTTGGCCTCTTCGTTCATACGCGTCTGAACTAGCCCGTCGCTACCGCTCCGGGTACTGACACGTTCCTCGTTCATGCGGGCTGTCTTCGGCCGCGCGAGGCTTTGCCAGACGCCGGCGATGTCTTTGAAACCGCGCGCGGCAAAGGCACTGTTGGCGAAATAAGGCTGCCACCAGACCTTTGGATCGGGAGCGAGACAAGCATCCGATTCGCTCCAACCGTGAATCAGGCCGTAACCAGGATCATTCTGAGGCAGCCTCAGACTTTCATCGTGAAGCTCGGCCAACAGATCGGCGGTGGCCTTAATCTTCGCGCGATTTCTTAAGATCAATTCGCTGTCGCGCGTGTAATTGAAGTAACGCGCGAGCAACGACAACGTCAAACCAAACTGCGCCGTCTCAGGCCCGCGCATGTTGACCATGCCTTTGGCGTCGACGAAATCAGTGAAGTAGTTGTCGATGAATTTTCGCGCCGTCTCAAAGCGGCCCCATTCAAGTTGCGTGTAGACAGCCATCGTGAAGATATCTTGAAAGCCGTCATATTCACTGCCGAAGTAATCGCGATCGACCGCGCCGTATTTTGGATAGACTCCGCCGGGCCGGATCATCAGCTCTTTGGCGAAAGCATGTTTGGACATGTCGATCCAAACTTTCTGCGGCATCGATGCGGGCGCGACATCGTGAAGCTGGCGATCCCAATAGTCGGCAAAGATCAACAGGGCGCGATAA
>QHXG01000096.1 GCA_003222845.1 Acidobacteriota bacterium
TAGACCGGCACATTTCCCATCGGGCCACGAAAGGACGTCGGAAAAATTTGCGGCACCAGCACTGCAATCGCGCTGTAAACGTAAGCCACAGCTATGCCGAGTCCGATTAACGTGAACATGTTGATGCTGCGGTTCAGAATCGACTGCCAACCGCGAACGAAGAAAGGCCAACCACCCCAAAGCACCACGGGCGAAGCCAGCGCGAGTGAAATCCACGCAAGCGATCGGGGAGTAAAGATACCGCGCAAGGGATCGCCGGGAATAAACTCACTCATGGCCAGGAGCAGCAAAGGCAACGTCAAAACCACGCTCAACCAAAAGCGTCGCCGCATATCTATCAGTTCGGTGTTCTCTTCCGCACCAGTGGCGACGCGCGGTTCGAGCGCCATCCCGCAGATCGGACAAGAGCCCGGCTTGTCACGCACGATTTCGGGATGCATCGGACAGGTGTAAGTAACAGTGTCAGAACCGCGAGCGGTAGCGACCGGTTGATGTTTCGGACCACGCTGAATTCCAATTGGATCAGCAGGTTCGTGATTGAGGAAACGTTCCGGATCAGCTTTGAACTTCTCGCGGCATCCTACGCTGCAGAAGAAATAGGTTTGCCCCTTGTATTCGTAGAAGCCGGCAGCGTTCTGCGGATCGACCGTCATCCCGCACACCGGATCTTTCGCCTGATGCTCACGCGCATTCTGATTCACAGATTCCATATTCACAGACATCTATACTCGTTATTGTTTATTGAGCAGGATGCCTCTTCGACCACTCAGCGCGCAAGGGAACCTTCCGTCATCGGGAAGCGATTGCCAAAGCTCAACATTGACCTTGATCGAGGTAACTTCCAGGGCCCAATGCAACTGGGGAACGCCTTACTGGAAATTGGCGAAGTTGAAAAGGCCTTAGAGGCGATCCGTGAATCAGTCCGCCTTATGCCCGAGTCGGCTTTGCCTAAATACGAATTGTGTTGAAATCTTCCGGGCGACAAAGAATCCGTTGGCCTTCCAGTGAGATCTGGGTACGCAGGCGTTGCGCCAGCTCATCAAAGACGTGCAGAGCCGTACAAAAGCAGGCGGGACGCCTGCGTACCCAGGCCGGGCCGGGTCGCTACCGCTCGCGGTACTGTGACGGAGTCAAATGGCCACTTGCTTCTCAGCTCATCCATCGTCCCGTTGAAGACATCGACATCCATGTCGTATTCAGTTCCGGGAACGGTGTATAGGCAGGCGCTTCGATTCGCGGGACCGCAATTCTGTTCACTGGAAAACTGCCAGATCGTGTAGGTTTTCCACGTGCCCTGCGGAAAGTCTGTCACCGTGCGTCTGAACCGCGCATACCAAAGCCGCGTCTTCGCGAACACTCCGTCCGCGCCGTATTGTTCCGAGATTGCTTTGGTGACTTCGTTGTTGCCGTAGACGAAAGTATAACGTCCAGTCTTTTCTCTTATCCGCCTGATGAAAGCGCGCGCATCATCAAAACTCATGTGCTTCGATCCATCCGTGCTTTCGAGATCGAGCGCGATCAAATCATCAGCCGTGGGCTTTACCGTATCCAAAAAGAAGTCAGCTTGTTTGATTGGATCGCCGGGCTTTCCGAAATGATAAGCACCCCACTTGTAGCCGCGCTTCTTCGCTTCATCCCGGCGCTCGGCGTACTTTCGATCTACTCGATCCCCAATCGTCGCGCGATGAATGATCGCGACGACTCGTTTGTCGGTTGCGAGTATGTCCCAATTGATATCGTTTCCTTCGTAAGGATCAATGGCGAGCGCAACGTTTGGATTTTTCCAGGGCTCGCTGAATTCGGGAGATTGGGCGGAAGTGATGAGTGCTGAGCACAGAAATACCAGGACTAATATTGGCAGCTTTCGTTTCATCTTCGCCGTCGAATTGTAGCAGACGGAAGGCCGATCTCGTGGCGAAGCGTCCAAGTCAAAGCGCCAACGGCGTGCAATGCAGAAGCCTGGGGCAGCGCCCCAGTTCGGATATGGAAGAAGATTTGTGAGCGCTGAAGGCGCGTAATGGGATTCGCCGCGAAATGAGATTTATTAGGTTTCCCATTTCGCTCATGCAGAGCTTGCTTTGTGATGTGCGTTGAACCCTGGACCGTTGGCCCAGGCTATTGCATTATGCGCCCTTGGGCGCTTGAGAATTCACTGCGCGCTCTCGCCGGCGTTTCTTGATTTCGGTCACGGCCGAAACGGGCGGCGTCACTTCCAACGTCATTTTCCGTTTTCATAGGTCGGAGTATTGCTGGATTTGATTTTTGATGACTATCCCACTTTGCAACGGTAACATTCTGCGTACTCGTGACAAGCCGAGGCTCACGGGCGGGACGTCCGTGCCACATGCCTCATGCTATACTGCTGAGGCCCGTCTAGAGAGTCGAGTAAGAATCATAAGTGTCTAACGTCCTAGAAATAATTCCCCTCGGCGGCATCGGCGAGTTTGGGATGAATTGCACGCTGCTGCGCTTTGGCGACGAGATGATTGTCGTCGATGCGGGCATGGGCTTTCCCGAAGAGAGCGTCTATGGCGTTGATGTTTGCATTCCCGATTTCGAAATCCTTGAACAGTACCGCGAAGAGATCACGGCGATCGTGCTCACGCACGGTCATGAAGATCATCTGGGCGCGCTGCCTTACATTTTGAAAAAGTTCAATGTTCCGGTCTACGCTTCGCATTTCACGCTGGCGTTGGCGGAAAGCAAGCTTGATGAGCATGGAATCCTGGGCGACGTCCTGCTGCATCGGGTTGAGCCGCGCGACGTGGTGACTATCGGTTCATTCATTATTGAATTCATTCGCGCGTCGCATTCGCTGGTTGACTGTTTTCATCTGGCGATCAAGACGCCCGTCGGCACGATCATCCACACGGGGGATTACAAAGTTGATGAGACACCGGTCATCGGCGAGGCAATTGACTTAAGGACTCTCCGTCGGTACGGACAGGAAGGCGTGCTGGCGTTGTTGTCGGACTCGACGAACGCGACGGTGCCGGGACGCACGCCTTCGGAGCGGGCCGTGATTCCGGCTTTCGAAGAGATCTTTGCCGAAGCGCGAGGACGGATCATCGTCGCCGCATTTGCTTCGTCGATTCATCGTCTACAAATTGTTCTCGACGTGGCGCAGCAGTTCAATCGCAAAGTTTGTGTGCTCGGCCGCTCGATGCAGAAGAATGTCGAGATTGCGGACCGGCTGGGCTATCTCGACATTCATGACGGTATGCTGGTGGGAATCAACGAGACGAAGCATTACAGCGATCACGAAATCGTTTTCCTGGTGACCGGTTCGCAAGCTGAGCCGCGCGCCGCTCTCTACCAAATGGCCACGCAGGTGTACCGTGGGCTAACGATCGAAGAAGGCGATACGGTCGTGCTTTCAGCGCGCATCATTCCCGGCAACGAACGCGCGATCTCGAAAATGATCGGTTTCATCTACAAGCGAGGCGCTAACATCATCGAAGAGAAGCGTCGCTTGATTCACGTCAGCGGCCACGCTTCGCAGGACGACATCCGCATCATGACTGAAGCCGTGCGGCCAAAATTCGTCGTGCCGATCCACGGCGAATACCGCATGCTGTTTCGCCACAAAGAATTCGTCAAGAACCATCTCGGCTTTGCGGAAGAGAACATCATTCTGATTGAGAATGGCGACGTGCTGGAACTTGATGGCGAGCGGGCGGCGGTTGTCGACAAGCGCGAAATCAAACGCACTTTCATCGACGATTCGGGCTTTGAAGTGATCGAGTACGAGACGGTGCGCGAACGCAAGAAGATGGCCTATGAAGGCATGATCACTTTGGTTGTGGCCATCAACGGGGAAACCGGCGAACTGCAAGCGCCACCACAAATCGTGGCGCAAGGCGTCCGCGGTTTCGAATCGACAAATGGATCGACTAGAGGCGCGCAGCAGGCGGTGGCCGCGGCGCTGGCCGGTGCGTCGAGAAAGACTTTGGCAGATGAGTCTTTGTTGAAGGAACATATTCGTTTGGAATTGAAGCGATTTATTCAGAAAGAAACCGGGGCGCGGCCGGTGATCGTTCCCGTGATCCAACACATTTAATCCGCAGATTTCGCTGATTACGCAGAAATGGATTGGTCATATCGAGTAGTCTTGGTTACCGGCGCGTCTTCGGGTATTGGACGCGGATTGGCTATTGAACTAGCGCGACGCGGGGCGGCAGTTGGTTTGTTGGCGCGGCGCGGCGAGGTGTTGAATGAACTTGTCAATGAGGTCGAAGCTGTCGGCGGACGTGCGTTGGCTCTGCCAGCCGATGTTACCGACGCGACAGCGGTGCGCAGGGCGGCTGACGAGTTGAGCGCTAAGTTTGGTCCAATCGACGTTCTATTTGCGAACGCCGGAGTTGGGGCCACGACGCACGCGAAGGATCTCGAGGCGAAACAAGTTGCGAGTGTGGTTGATGTCAACATCATCGGCGTGGTTAATTCTGTCACGGCGGTACTTCCTGGAATGGTCGAGCGCGGTCGCGGACAGTTGGTGGCAATTTCTAGTTTGGCGGCTTATCGTGGCTTGCCAAAATCCGCCGCTTACAGTGCGAGCAAGGCAGCCGTTTCCGCTTTCTTTGAAAGCTTGCGATTAGATCTTTATGGCTCAGGGGTCGCGGTGACGATCATTCATCCCGGGTTCATAAAAACGCCATTGACAGCGGGCAGGCAAGCGAAACTGCCATGGCTGTTGGAACTGAGCGACGCAGTCAGAAAGATTCTGAAGGCCACCGAAGCTCGAAAAAAATCTTATGCTTTTCCCTGGCAGCTAGCCATGGTCGTACGCGCAGGTATGATCATGCCGAATTTCATGTATGATTGGATTGCCAGAAGGAATTCGTTTCGGGAATGAAAACGGTCTTTGATCTTTGGGCTTTGGTCTTTGTCTTCTTCTCCGAGGCGCGACTACTGGGGATAGTTCGAGTTACAAAGCACGGAACAAAGCACGGAACAAAGCACGAAGTACAAAGCACAAAGCACGATCTAAGATTTCAAATCCAAAATCTCAAATCCAAAATCTAAAATCGAATGACCCTGCTTCAGGCTATCCTCCTCGGTATCGTCCAAGGCTTAACTGAATTCATTCCTATCAGCTCGACGGCGCATTTGGTTTTGGCCGGGCGCGTGATGAATCTCGGGCTGACTCCGGAACAGACGACGGCGTCGATCGCAGTCATTCAACTGGGGACGCTGCTCGCGGTGATTGCGTATTTTGCGCCCGACATTTGGAACATCAGTTGGGCCTTTGTGCACGACCATTTCGTGCTGTTGAAGAGTGGGCGGCGCGATCAGTTCAATCGCGCGAATGACCATGCGCGTCTGTCGCACGAAGCGTTGTTGGGTTGGCTGGTCATCATCGGCTCGATTCCGGTCGCGGTCGTGGGTCTGCTTTTCAAAAAGCAGATTGAAGGGGCGTTCACAAAGAACCTTTGGGTAATTGCGACGATGATGGTCGTGGTCGCGGTGCTCCTGGCGATCGCTGAAATCGTCGGCAAAAAGCGGCGACGGATGCAGGACTTAGGCATCAAGGATTCGCTGGCGGTCGGTTTCGCGCAGTGTCTGGCCCTGATTCCCGGCTCCAGCCGCTCAGGCTCCACGATCATGGCGGGACTGTTTGTGGGCGAGGTGCGCGAAACGGCGGCGCGGTTTTCGTTTCTGCTGTCGATGCCGGCAATCGCCGCCAGCGGTTTGTTGGAACTCAAAGAGGCGTTGCACAAACTTCCGTCGGGCAGTCTGTCTGCGCTAGCCTTCGGCACTTTGATTTCCGGCCTCGTAGGCTACGCATCGATCTGGTTCCTGCTGCGTTATCTGCGGACGCACACAACGGCGGTGTTCGTCGGTTATCGATTTATCGTTGGGAGCGCGATTTTGATTATGTTGTTCAATGGGCGGATCAGCGCCCTGTGAGTATTAGCCGCTCGTTTGCCCGAGCATGCGCAATACTTCCGGACGATCTTTGCCCAAGAGATAAACTGCGCTGCGTAGTCGACTCAGTTCTCCCTCGACCTGTTCAATTCGCGACGTCGCCGCATGCTCGATACTAGTCCATACGTAAGTGCACTTGTTCGATGTCACCACGAATCGCTGTCGTTGAAGCGGCAAGTTTGTCCTCCAATCGGACGATATCACCCTTCGTCGCCATCTGATCGTGCATCGTTTCGATCTTTCCAGCGATGAAACTAATCAGATTGTCGTCGTCTGAGTCATTCATAATTGGGCTTATGCTATCACATCAAACGAGTCGAACGACAGCAATCATCGGGAAGAAAACTTGTCGAAGCAGCAGTCACGATCCGGTTCACGCAGCTGCCATGTCAGCTTCGCTCATGTCAAAATTTGCGGAAACCTTTTGCACATCGTCGTGGTCCTCAAGGGCTTCCATCAACTTCACCATCTGACCTGCCTGTGAGCCTTCGAGTTTGATGTAGTTCTGTGGGACCATTTCGACCTCGGCGACTTGCGGCGTGATGCCGGCTGACTTGATGGCAGTTTGCACGGCTTCGAAGCTTTCCGGGGAAGTGATGATTTCCCAATTGTCCTCGTCGTCGCGGATGTCTTCGGCGCCGGAGTCGATGGCAATATCAAAAAGCTGATCCTCGGGGTTGGCCGCTTTGTCCACGACGAGGTAGCCTTTCTTATCGAACATCCAGCCGACTGAACCTGATTCGCCGAGGTTGCCGCCGTTTTTCGCGAAGATGTGACGAATCTCGGCGACCGTGCGATTGCGATTATCGGTCATCGCCTCGATCAGCAGAGCGACGCCGCCCGGCCCATAGCCTTCATACGTGATTTCCTCGTAGGTCACGCCCTCTTCCGCGCCGGTGCCGCGGCGGATGGCCCGATCGATCGTGTCGTTGGGCATGTTGCCGGCCTTGGCATCGAGAATGGCCTTGCGCAGGCGCGCATTAGCGTCGGGATCCCCGCCGCCGGTGCGCGCCGCGACCGTAATTTCCTTGATGAACTTGGTGAAGAGTTTGCCGCGCTTGGCGTCAGTCGCGCCCTTCTTGTGCTTGATGCTATGCCACTTCGAATGTCCGGACATTCCCGAGGTCTTCCCTAATTATGTGGATAAAAAGTGAATCGGAATATAACACAACGCGCCGCTGTTACAGAACCGGGAGCGGTAGCGACCGGATCATTCCGCTCGACCGAAAAAACTGCGTGGTTCAGTCAAGGGTTGTGGGATGATCCGGTCGCTACCGCTCCTGGTTCTGTAACCCTACTTCAACTTTTCGTATTCCTGACGTGCGGCGACGAGAATGGGGATCGAGCTGTCGGCGTCTTTCCACAGCGTGAAGAAATCCTGATAGGCTCGGCGGGCTTTCGCTGCGTCGCCTTCGTTCGCGGCTGCTCGCGCCACGCCAAGTTGAGCCAGTGGATACAGCGGAGAGAGTGGATACCAGCCACGATGGTCGATGATGGCTTGAAATTCTTTCGCGGCTGCGGCCCCGTTCTTCTGTTTTAAGTAAGCCTGGCCACGCAAGTATTGCGGCCAGAATTCTCCGGCGACTTCGTATTTGCGCGACGATTCGAGTAACTGAATTACCGGCGAGCCATCTCCCCGAGTCAATTCAATCTGCGACCGCGTTATCGGAATCGATACCACGTTCTGCAGAGTGTCGAGCGGGAATCGTTTCACCAGTTCATCGATTAGGGTTTGCGCCGCCCTCGGCTGATTGCAAACTGCCAACGCATTCGCAGCCGTGATCAATTTGGCTTGTTCGCGCGAAAGCTCGAGCGCCTTGCGAACAGTTTCGCCTACCTGACCGCAGCTTCCGAACGTAGCATTGCGCAATGCCTGCTGCAAAAGCATTTGGGCCGTCGCTTCTTTGGAATCGCTGGTCCGCATCAACTCTACTACCCGGTCGGTGAACTGATTCGCTTTAGCTAGCTGACCGGAAAACTCGGCGGCTTGCGCCTGCCACATTTGAGCTTCTGCCGGCTTGGCAGCAGCCCAGTCAAGCTGTTCCTTCATTGCCGCCGCATCGTCCTGAACTACGGCGATGTGGAAGAGCCGCAGGTGCATGTTTGTGGTCTCAAGTTTTTGCGCCAGGGCCTGACGTAACACGCTCTTTGCGTCTTCGAAACGATTGAGACCGATAAAAGCTACCGCCAGGTTCGCGTACGCGCGAGCCTCCTTTGGATTCAGCCGGACGGCGTCGCGCGCTTCTGCCAAAGCTTTGTCGAAAGGTCCAACCAGGGTGTATCTGCTGGCGAGAAGATTGAACGGCTCCCAATC
>QHXG01000097.1 GCA_003222845.1 Acidobacteriota bacterium
TCAAACTTCGTTTTCTCTTGCCTCCACATGTCGAATGCTTCATCCATGACGATGAAACCCATGCGGTCAGCCAGCTCGAGCAGTTCCGGCGCTGGCGGATTGTGCGAAGTGCGCAAACCGTTAGCGCCCATCGCTTTCAGCATTTCAAGCTGCCGTTCAAGTGCGCGAGTGTTGATGGCCGAGCCGAGCGCACCGAGATCGTGATGATTGCACGTGCCGCGAATCTTTACGGTTTTGCCATTCAGGATGAAGCCTTTGTCTATGTCAAAAACGAACGCGCGGATTCCAAGAGGCGTCTCATATCGATCGACGATGCGGCCGTTCTGTTGTAATTGCGAAACGACTTTGTAGAGATAGGGCCTTCCGTCAGACCAGAGCATCGGGCGCGAAACTCTGATCGTCTGGCTCACCTCAGCGTTTGATCCTTTAGCGGCAACATTCCTGCCGACCGCGCGGCCGACTGGTCGTTCTTCTGCATCGTAAATGATCGTTGTCAGATTAACGGGCGCGGAACTGTCGGAACCGTTGCGCACTTGTGTCTTGATCGCGACGGTGGATGATTGTTCGCTGACTTCGGGAGTGGTGACGTAAGTGCCCCAATGATCGACGTGAACTTTTTCAATGGTGGTGAGCCAAACGTTGCGGTAAATGCCAGAACCTGAATACCAGCGCGAATTAGGCTGTTGTGAATTATCGACCTTAACAGCGATGATGTTCTTCTGCGGGCCAAAATTGAGATAAGGCGTTAACTCGTATTCAAAAGAGATGTAACCGTAAGGCCGCTTGCCCAAATAATGGCCATTGATCCAAACCTCGCTGTTGCGATAGACGCCGTCGAAATCGATAAAGACCAGCTTGCTCCTGGCTGTCAGTGGAATACTGAATGCCTTGCGGTACCAGCCAGTGCCGCCGGGCAGCGCGCCGCCTCCAGTGCCCGCCGGATTCTTCTCGTCGAATTCGCCTTCAATGCTCCAATCATGCGGCAGATTCAATTGCCGCCACTGCGAATCGTCCAGGTTTGGATCCTGTCCATTGCCTACGTCACCAAGATGAAAGCGCCAGTCTTGATCGAAGCTAACCGTCTTGCCGGGCCGCGTATTAGCGTGGGCCCACACAGAGAGAAACGATAGAGCGCCGAGCACTATCAACCCGGTAGCCATAATCCTGATTGATGACGTTGTCATTCTCCTCATGTCGATAACTCCGATTTCTCAAAAGATGTGATTACGCGGAAAACCTCTAATTCACACCATGCTTTAGCTTGGTGGACCAACCAATCTGCTCACCAGACTTCAACCGTTTCAACGGTGTCCCTTGCGCGGCCCCTGCAAAACGGTTGAAACCGTTAGAAGATTTCTGAGGGAACCGCTTTCACCCAGCTAAAGCAGGGTGAGAATGAGAATAGTTTTCCAGAGTAGTCTATACCCGCGTCAAAATGTGCCTGCTGTTGTTTCTAACGACTCAGCCCCAAGGCTTTCACGATCTCGGCGTCCGCTGTCGCGTGTTGACGACGGCGAAGCCTCCGGCGTAGTCCCACATGGTCCAGCCAATGCCGTGCTTCTCGAAAGCTGTACGGATGTCGGTGATCCACCGGGTGCGATCAGCGGCGTCCGCGAAGCGGCGATAGGCCCCGAACTCGTTGCAAGTGAGCAGGACGTGATGCTTGGCGGCCCACGCCGCAGCCATGCCGATCTCGCGATCGATGCGCTCGGCGCTCCAGCGGTCTTCGCCATAACGAAGCAGACTGAAACGCGCGGGATCATCAGTGACGGTGTCGAGCATCTTAGCCACGGCTTCGGGGCTCGAGGGATAAGGAACGGCTCGATAGAACTGAAGATTTGGTCCAGCCCAGCTAGCGCCCTGATGTGTGAAGGGGAACGGGTCGTAATAATGAAAGTTATAAATAATGTTTCGATCAGCGTACGGGTCAAGCGCCAGCAACTCCCACAAACCTGACCAGCGATACCCCGACGCGATGATCGTGTGATGCGGCGCGCCTGCGCGTATGGCCGCGATCAGTTTCGCTTGAATTCCATACCAACGATATGGATCTTCGACCATCGGCTCGTTGATTGTTTCCAGAAATACAAGTTCCGGATCGCGGGTCGAAAGATGCTCGGCCAGAGCGCGCCAGAATTTAGCAAAGACTTCAACCTGGCGATCGTCTTTCAGGCGAAGTTTGAATTCATCCGAAGAGTGGATATCAATGATTACCGCCAGTCCGTGCGCGAGGATCATATCCAGGGCCGCGTCCAGATAACGAACATAATCGGCCCGCAGTGCGCCGGGATCGGTGGGACTCATAATCGGCGCCGGCTCGATCGGAAAGCGCACATGATCGAAACCCATCGCTTTGATCAGTGCGATATCTTCTGCGGTAGTGTGCGTGTCGAGATGATCTTTTGAATAATTATTTCCGGGAGATTGGGCGAACCAATGGCTCAGATTGATCCCGTGCCTGAGATGCGCGAACCGCGTGCCTACAACGCTCGTCGGTTGCTGCTCCGCAGACGTTTCAGAACGTGTTTGAGCCGTCGCGATCCCAGCAGCAATTGACAGGTCCAGCAAAATAGCGCATATGATGGCCGCGATAACTGAGGGGTTTCGTCTCGACATTGGCCTCTTTTATCAGGCACGAAGAAGAAAAGCAAAACTATTAATTACCTCATAGGTCGGGAAGGGTGGCTTGCCCCCGCTGTTTGGGGAGTGGCTCAGCTATCGATATCCAGGCCAGCGGGGGCAAGCCACCCTTCCCGACCTATGAGGTGATTACCGGAGGTCCTATTGAGATCAAAAACTTGGCTGTGGCTCTGTCCAATACTTTTGTTGCTCGCGCCGTCGCCGGCTCTCTCGCAACGAAGCGCGCCGGTGTTGGCGACGAGCAGGATTATGGTTCCCCTCAAAGCCAACTGGAAATTCCGCGAGGTTGGTAAAGAATCTTGGTACCCCGCGACCGTGCCCGGTTGTGTGCACACCGACCTGCTGGTTAACAGATTGATTGACGATCCATTTTATCGTGACAACGAGCAGAAGCAGCAATGGATCGGCAAAACCGATTGGGAATATCAGACGCACTTCGCTGTTACGCGGGATGTGCTGGACCGTGAACACCTCGAACTGGTGTTTCAAGGATTGGATACATACGCCGAAGTCTACGTTAACGGAACTCTCATCCTCAACGCGGACAACATGTTTCGCTTGTGGCGTGTTGACTGCAAACGCCTGTTGAAAATTGAGGACAATACTCTGCGCGTACGCTTTCGCTCCCCGATTAACGAAATCCTTCCGCTGATGGCAAAGATGAAGTACCAATTGCCCGCGGCTAACGATCAGGGGGAGAAGACTTCGCCATACACGCGCAAAGCGCCTTATCAGTATGGTTGGGATTGGGGCCCCCGATTCGTAACCAGCGGTATTTGGCGTCCGGTGTCTTTGGAGGCGTGGAACCAAGCGCGCGTGACTGACCTGCAGATTGTGACAAAGCGAATCACACCCGCTGCGTCGCTAACGGCGACTGTTGAGATCGAATCGGATCGTTCCGGCAAAGCGACGCTGGTGTTAAGAAACTTAACCAACAGGACAGTCGCAGCGGAAAAAGAGCTCTCGTTGGATAGAGGCCTCAACCGCATACCGATTGATTTCAGAATTCCGCATCCGCAACTCTGGTGGCCGAACGGTTTGGGCGATCATCCGCTTTACAGCTTACAGGCTCAACTGCTGGTTGACGGGAAGTTGATCGATCAAAAAACCACTCGCCTGGGCGTGCGCTCGTTAGAGCTGCGGCAACAGCCTGACGAATCAGGCAAGAGCTTTACGTTTTTCATCAATGGCATTCCGGTGTTCGCTAAAGGCGCCAACTGGATTCCGGCCGACAGTTTTCCCACCCGCATCACGAAAGAGAAATACCGGCAACTCGTCGGCTCAGCACGTGAGGCGAACATGAACATGTTGCGCGTCTGGGGCGGCGGCATCTACGAGAGCGACGATTTTTACGATGCGTGCGATGAAATGGGAATTCTGGTCTGGCAGGAATTCATGTTCGCCTGCAGCATGTATCCAGCAACCCCGGATTTTCTGGATAACGTCAGGCATGAAGCCATCGATAACGTGACGCGGCTGCGAAATCATCCGAGCATTGTCATCTGGTGCGGAAACAACGAAATTGAAACGGCCTGGCAACATTGGGGCTGGAAACAAACTCTGCCGGCAAGCCTCTGGGACGATTACAAAAAGATTTTTCATGGCGTGCTGGCCGAAGTTGCGGCCGCGCTCGATCCGTCGCGGCCTTATTGGCCCAGTTCGCCGAGTTCGAATCTTGAGGATGATCCCGATTCGCAGCGCATGGGCGATGTACACTACTGGCAGGTATGGCATGCGGCGGCGCCGTTCTCGGAGTATGAAAAGCAGCATCCTCGCTTCATGAGCGAATATGGTTTTCAATCGTTTCCACAAATCGACACGGTTAAGACTTACACGCTGCCCACCGAGCGCGACATTCAATCGCCCGTCATGCTGGCGCATCAACGCCATCCGCGCGGCAATCAATTGATTCGCGAGTACATGCTGCGCGAATACCCGCAGCCGAAAGATTTTGAATCGTTTCTCTATGTCAGCCAGGTGTTACAGGCAGAAGGCATCCGCACGGGCGCCGAGCACCTGCGCCGGATTATGCCGCACAACATGGGTTCGTTGTACTGGCAGATTGACGACTGCTGGCCCGTCGCGTCGTGGTCCAGCATTGATTACTACGGGCGCTGGAAAGCGCTGGAGTACTACGCGCGTCACTTCTATACAGATTTGCTGATCAGTCCGCACGCCGAGAATGGAAGGCTTGAATTCTACGTCGTCTCAGATCAAACCAAACCTGCGCCTGCGACAATTCATGTTGCTCTGATGGACTTTGATGGACATGTGCTGAAGAGCTTCGATCGTGAAGTCACGATCGCGCCGTTGGCCAGCCATTCCTACTTCGACGTCACGTTGACTGACCTGCTGGAAGGGAGAGACGCGAAAAACTCATATGTCTATTGCGAGCTGTTGGTCGGCGGCAAAGTGGCTTCCAGTCATGATTATTTTTTCGCGCCGTTTAAAGAATTGCGGCTGCCAAAGCCCTCCATCATGTTCGCGGTGGCACCTACGCGCGGCGGTTTTCGGGTAACAGTGAATTCGGATAAATTCGCCAAAGCTGTCTATCTTTCCATAGATGATCCCGACGGCTCGTTTTCTGACAATTACTTCGACTTAATTCCCGGAAAACCCGTCGCAGTGGAATATCAAGGCCGTGCGCCTTTCCCGTTGCGAGACTTCCGCGAGCGTCTTACGATTCGTTCAATGGTTGACGCTTTTTGATATTTATAGCCTTGAGGTTCGCTTGTGCCGGTTTTCTTTCCGGATATAATCTCCGCTCCCGGCACGAACTCAATTTGAAATTCAAGGAGAAATGGTTCCCATGATGCTCGCGGCGCGTTTCTTTCGTTTCTCACTTGCCGTGCTGGTGACGGTCAGCGCAGTAGCGCCGAACGGACGAACCTTTTCGGCGACCGTTTCGGCACAATCTGACAAACCGGCAGCCGACGAGTTCGTCTACGCTAATTTTGAGAAGATGGAAAATGGCCGGCCTGTTAGCAATGGCGGGGGCTTGGTGCAGATCTACACTGCGCAGGAATCGACTCCCGTCCAATTCAAGGGACTAGCGAACGCCTCACCCGGCGCTCCTGAAATTGTTAGGGTGAAAGGCAACGAGCAAAATCGAGTTGCTACTTTTGAATACAGCTTGGTGGGTCCGAACCAGTGGGCCAATGTCACGCTCGAAATCCAGGGCCATCCGAATAAAGACGGCAAACCCGTGGCAGATGATGTAAGCGCTTACCGAAACCTCTCGATCCAACTCTACGCTACCGGAACCGAAGGACTGCGCGTGGAATTCATCAGTCATGGTCAGGGAATCCCCCTGAATGCAGGGTTCCCGCAAATCTCGCTCAAGTTAAAGCCGGGCTTCAACACTTACCTGATTCCCTTGAAGTCTCTTTCGCAACCGTCATGGGTCGAGCAGAAGGTCGACACAAAGGACGTGCTCAGAAGATTGACCGCGGTAAGCATTAGCGCCTATTGCAATCAATGCACACCGCAACATGGCACGGTAGCCGTAGATAACCTCGTATTTCAGAGGTAACAAGTTGATAAGGAATTACCTTCATCGTGCGCTTCAGATCTGTTTTTCAATTCAACTCCTGTCGATTGGAGTTGTTGCGCAGGAGCAGCAATTTGCTTCGCTCGGCGATTTCAAGCTTAGAAGCGGCGAAGTAATTCGCGATTGCCGGATTGGTTATCGAACTTTTGGCACGCTGAACGAGCAGAGATCGAATGCGATTGTCTTTCCCACGTGGGCTTCGGGAACGACTGAGCAACTGAAGTCGAACATCGGCCCGAGCCGGCTGGTTAACAGCGAAAAGCATTTCGTGATCGCTATCGACGCGCTGGGCAACGGCGTCTCTTCATCACCTTCGAACAGCAAGCTACAGCCGCGCATGAGCTTTCCCACATTCACCTTGCGTGACGCTGTCGAGACCCAGCACGTACTGTTGACAAAGGTGCTGCACCTCGATCACGTGAAGGCGGTAATCGGTGTTTCAATGGGCGGCATGCAGACGTTTCAGTGGATGGTCTCATATCCGGACTTCATGGACAAAGCGATTCCGATTGTAGGTTCGCCGCGACTCGCGACGTACGATCTGCTTCTGTGGCAAGCACAGATTGATGCGATTGTACATGACCGCGATTGGAACAATGGCAACTACACCACGAATCCCGCCCGCGTGGTCGAATACGAATTTGGTGAACTGCTGCTTACCACGCCAGACAGCTACAACAAGCGGGTCACGCGCCAACAGCTTTTCGACCAACTCGAGAAAGCGAAACGGGATCCTGGTTTCGATGCCAATGACAAGATACGGCAAGCGCAGGCAATGATGGCTTTGGACATATCGCAGGAGTTTGGTGGCTCCATGGCAGGCGCGGCCGGAGCAATAAAGGCTAAGGTCTTTATCGTCATTGCGAAATTCGATCGTGTCGTGACTCCAGGACCGGCGTTGGAGTTCGCTCGCCTGCTGCAGGCAAAGACGCTCGAGTTGGACAGTGATTGCGGCCATCTCGCGCCGTCATGCGAATACCAGAAAGTGAATGCAGCCGTGGCTGAGTTTCTACAAGATAATTGAAAATGGACCGTCGTGGCTTCATCAAAGGTTTAACTGCCTCTGCTGTCGCGGTCGCCGGTGCTCGCGATGTCATCGGCGAAAGCATGCAAACTGACATCGACGCGCGACGCATTCCGCGCTGGCGTGGCTTTAATCTCCAGGGACGATTTGGAACTGCGGAACGACCTTACAACGGAAGAGCTTTCGATGAATTCGACTTTGCCACGATGGTTGAGTGGGGTTTCGATTTCGCTCGCTTGCCGCTGTCATATTGGGTTTGGGGACGCAAAGACGACTGGTCCGTGATCAACGAGGAGTCACTGAAGGAAATAGATCGAGCGATTGAATTGGGACGCCAACATGGCATTCACATCAATATTAACTTCCATCGCATTCCCGGCTATTGCATCAATGAACGTGAGCTGGAGCCGGCGGATCTCTTCTCCGGAACCAGAGCCCAACGCGACCAGGCTCTGGCTGCTGCCGTATACCATTGGAAGGCGTTTGCCAAACGCTACCAGGGGATTCCGAATGCGCAACTTAGTTTCGATCTCATCAACGAACCGCCAAAAATGAGATCGTACGAAGGCTATCTCGAGGAACGCTACGTCGAGATCGTCAAGGCGCTCGTCGCTGGAATTCGTGCAGTGGATTCTAAAAGACTGATCTTTGCCGACGGCATTAATATCGGTCAGGCGCCCGTGATTGGCATCGCGGACTTGGGACTGGTCCAGAGCACCCGTGGCTACCTGCCAAAAGCCGTCAGTCACTACACAGCTACGTGGGTGCCGCGGGATGAATTTGAGAGTTTCAATTTCCCCACCTGGCCATTAAAAGACGATCGAGGCAGGATTTGGGATCGCGCGCGACTGAAAGTCGAAAACATCGATCCATACAAGCCGCTGATCGACCGTGGCGTGCAAATTCACGTCGGAGAGTGGGGCTGCTTCAACCAGACTCCCCACGATGTGACCTTGGCTTGGATGAGAGACTGTCTCTCGCTTTGGAAGGAGGCCGGCTGGGGTTTCTCGCTCTGGAATCTGCGCGGTTCATTCGGAGTGATGGATAGCGATCGTAAGGACGTTCAATATGAGAACTACAAGGGACACAAGCTCGATCGGAAGATGCTGGAACTCTTGAAGTCTTACTGAACGCGTTTCAATGTATTTCATTGTTTTCCCTAGCCCAGGCGTTCACGCCTGGGTTGAAGGACGACGTCAGTTTTGAGTCCCATTTATGGGGCTTTCACCAATGCTTTCAAGTAAGACGTGAGCTGACGCCAAATACGCCAAAGCCTCCTGAAGGAGGCTTATGAATTTCAAATCGCTCTCCTTCCCAGGCGTGAACGCCTGGGCTAGAGAAAGTGACCTTCAGAACAGGAGATTCCAAGCGAGGCAATCCATATGAACGGACTGTTCCAACTAATGGCCATTGCCCTCATTTGCTTCGGTTGCGCTAGCCCCGTAAGGCCTGATTCTCGCTGCGAGACTGTCGATTACATACAGGTTAGCCAGAACAGTCATCAGCGACTCGCCGACGAGATGGGAACGACACGAACGCGACACGCTGAAGGCTATCGGACCTCCGATGATTATCTAGATGAGATGGACGCAGTGCTGCGACACGACGTTCTCGGCGTTTGGTTTCCGCGGTCAGTCGACAAGGAAAGCGGCGGGTTCTATTCCAACTTCGCTCGCGACTGGCAACCTGCCAGAAGCGACGGCAAGTTTTCAGTCTTCCAGGGCCGAATGACCTGGGTAGCGGCGCGCATCGTAATCGCCCGGCCCGATTTGAAGGATCGATTTCTACCAATCATCGATCACGGCATGAAGTATCTGAGCGAAGTCCTTTGGGACAAGCAACACGGCGGCTTCTTTTGGGGACTCGATGACACAGGAAAAATCGCGCCCCAATTCACCGATGGCAAAGATCTCTACGGCATGAGCTTTGGACTTTATGGCGCGGCGGCAGCATATCAA
>QHXG01000098.1 GCA_003222845.1 Acidobacteriota bacterium
GGCTACGCTTGCGGAAGAACAAGTCACGCCAATTGAGAGGGTCGCAGGCTAAATGAAGATATGCGTGGACGAAAACATCCCGCATATCACGGTGCTCGAATTGCAGCAATTGGGACATGACGTCTTGGACATTCGTGGCACTGAAGATCAAGCAATCGCGGATGAGCTTTTATGGAAGAGAACACAAAGAGAGGGAAGACTCTTAATAACCACCGATAAAGGCTTCGGATATTATCGCCGCGAATCGCATTACGGAATTCTCATTGTAAGGCTGCATCAGCCGAATGAAGCAAAGATTCATGAAAGAGTAATGCGAGCGGTTCAGCAGTTCGCGGAAGATGAGTGGAAAGGACTTATCGTCGTAATGCGTGACGTGGTTCAGAGTACATGGCGACGAAACTGAATGGGAGTAAAATAGGTTTGATGATGGATCTTAAATACTCATTGGTAATCGAGGCCACGTCAGATCCAAACCTCTTTGGATTCTACTCTCCTGATCTTGAAGGATTCACTGGCGTCGGTCATTCAATCGAAGATTGTCTTTATAAGGCGAAGCGGGGAACTTGCTGACTGATCAGAAATTACCCGTTCCCGTAATTAATCCAAACCCTACCGTAGTCGTTCAGAACGAAGCAGAGCTAGCTCCGGCCGCTTAACTTCTCAATGAGCATGGCCTCTGTTCAATCATCGACCCTCGCAAACATTCTTTCAGCCGAAGAACAAAAGATTCTTGCCTGCGTTCACTGCGGGCTTTGTCTGGAAGCCTGTCCAACTTACGTTGCGACTGGTGACGAGAATGACGGTCCGCGCGGTCGGATCTATCTAATGCGTGCGGTTGAAGAGGGAAGGCTGGCGGTTAGCTCAACGTCGTTTGAAACGCATATTGATCGTTGTCTCGGGTGCCGCGCGTGCGAGTCGGTGTGTCCCGCGGGCGTTGAATACGGCCAACTGCTTGAGGCGGCGCGGGCAGAGATTATGCAGGCCCGTCCGAAACGGGGCGTTGCGTATTCACTCCTTAGATTTGTACTGCGGCACGTTTGGTTAAACCCGAAACGCTTAAAAGCGACCTTTGCGATTGCGCGTCTCGTGCGCGATTTCGGGGTGGCGAGGCTATTGCTTAAGACGAAACTTCCTCATGAAATCTCTCCACAGTTTGAATTTGGGTTGGCCCTGCTTGAGGGGTCGGCTGTGGATACGGTAAAGGGGAGGTGCGAGCGACAGAAGACAGGCAGGATGCCTGTGGACCGCCCGCAGGATGCGGGCGCTCCGACCGGCGCTCCGGTGCTTCTCTTTAAAGGATGTGTGACTGATGGACTTTTCCAGAGAGTCAACGAGGCCACGACGCGTGTGCTCGAAGTGAATGGCTGCGCGGTGCAGGCGCCCTCTGGTCAAGTGTGCTGCGGCGCCTTGCATGCTCACGCTGGTGACCTCGAGGGCGCGCGCGCACTTGCGCGACAGAACGTAGCGGCCTTCGAAGATGCAGATACTAAGATAATCACGAACGCCGGCGGCTGTGGCGCGATGCTCGTCTCTTATTCTCATCTTCTGGCTGACGATGAGGCGTACGCGGATAGAGCCAAAGAATTCAGTGCGCGGGTGCAAGATATCGGCCAACACTTGCGATCGGCCGGCTTTCGTAATGGTGCGTCGATCGGATTCGAGCGCACGACTTACGACGCTTCGTGCCACCTACTTCACGGACAGCACGCAGCCGACGCGTCTCTGCAAATGCTCTGGGCGATTCCGGATTTGAACTTCGCGCTCTTGAAAGACAGCGAGGTGTGTTGCGGTGGAGCGGGTGTTTACAACTTGATGGAACCGGCACTGTCGGAAGAAGTGCTTTCCGCAAAGCTGGAATGCATCCAGCAATCAGGCGCGGAGGTCTTGGCCACCGGTAACGCTGGATGTCACATGCAGATTGCCGCGGGCGCGCGACTGAACCGGATGAAATTGCGAGTTTGTCATCCAGTAGAGTTGCTCGATGAATCCTATAGGCGAGCGGGATATTACGATGGCGAGTAACGGTTGAGCAGTTTTCATTAACACCGGGCTTCAGCCCGGTGGGCTCGCTTGGAAAATCCAAGACCGGAACCGTTTCAACGGTTTTCTCAACGGGAGGTAAAAGTTGTCCTTACATTCTTATTCACGGTGCTGGTTGCATAGGGTGTGGGCCACTCTGGATCGTGAACCCATGCTTCCCAGGGCCGCTGCAGCAAAGGCCTCGCAATTCCTAACGGATTATTCAATCCAGAAAGGAATCTACTTGAGGATCAATCATTTCAACTCTGACCATGTTCATGCGCTAATCGATTTGCCGACCAACAAGACCATCGAGGAAGTTACACATCTCTTTAAGGGCAGTTCGTCTCACTGGATAAACGAGCAGAGATGCTCAGAGGTAAGTTCTCCTGGGGCCGAGGCTACGGCGCATTTTCAGTTTCGCATTCTGACATTGACAGAGTATCAGCATATATCGCTGTTCAAGAGGAGCATCATCGAAAGAGAACCTTTGACGAAGAATACAAGTTATTCGTTGAGAAATACGGTTTGGAATGGCGGGATGACTGAAACCGTTGAAACGGTTCCTCGACTTCCAAACCTTGCTCGACCACCGGGCTGAAGCCCGGTGCTAATGAGAATTTCACCGCGTGCCTTCAACAGCCCTTTGCCCGCCGATAATTGTTAGTCGTACATTCAGCTTCTCATCCAGCACAACCAAATCCGCCCGCTTGCCTTCTTCAATCGAACCACAATCCTGATCGATGCCGAGCAGGCGCGCTGGGTTTAGTGATGCCATGCGTGCGACATCAGGTTCGGTAATTCCGAGCGTGAGCATCAAACGCGCGGCATCCAGCATGGTGATAACTGAGCCGGCGATGCTGCCACGCGCATTCTTCGTGCGGCCGTTGTTTACTGAAATCTTCTCGCCCCAGATTTCGTAATCGCCATCGCCGAGGCCGGCAGCCGCAATCGCATCGCTGATTAAAGAGATTCGTTCCGAGGACTTATTGCGCAGAATCAATTTCAAAATAACCGGATCGAGGTGAACTCCATCGGCGATCACGTCGCAAGTTACCTCATCCCGAAGCAAGCCCCAGTCTACGGGTCCGGGCGCGCGATGATGTAGCGGCGTCATCGCGTTCATGAAATGCGTCATGTGGTGCGCGCCGGCCGCGAGCGCCTCGTCCAATACTTCAGTGGTCGCGCACGTGTGGCCGATAGAAACGATCCAGTTTCGCTTCTTCAACTCTTTGATTAACTCGATGCCGCCATCAATCTCAGGAGCGAGCGTCATCATGTGAATTGCGCTTTCATGATTTATCGTTGGGAGCGCGTCAACGTCGGTTAAGCCTTTGAAGGTACGGAAGTGGTCGCGATGCAGCGCGCCGCATTGCTCAGAGTTGACGAACGGACCCTCGTAGTGAACGCCAAAAAGCTGGGAGCGCAGGCGGCCCGCCTGCAATTCGTTGGCATTGAGGCTGTTTCGATCTTTAGAAGGCAAGTCTGGCGCTGAGGTGGTGCGGGCGGGACGCCCGCGCTCCCAGTCTTGCTGGCCCATTAAATCGTTAATTGCGCGGATGGCGCTCTCGTATTGTGCTTGCGGCGCAGGCACAAGAGTTGGAAGCCAAGCGGTAACCCCTGCGCTCGCCAGAAACTCTGAGACGCGACAGAGATCGTCCGCGCTGGCCTCCATCGCATCAACGCCGACAGCGCCATGAATGTGAACGTCGATGAATCCGGGAAAAAGCGTGAGACCGTCGAGGTCGATTAGCGAGTCGGCCTTGGCAGCTTTTTCGGAAGAAGAATCAAAGATGCGCACGATGCGTCCGTCTTCGATGAGAACGTTGGCAGCCTCGGAAGTTCTTTCTGGTAGAACTATGCGGACATTGCGAAGGACTAGACTACGTGCTGGTTGGTCTTTCATTATTTCTCGTTGTGGCGCTCGCTCGTGAGTCTGTCAGAAAAAAGCCGCAGAGCGGCGAAATGTTTATAGTACGTGACCGCTTCCCCATCTTGTCTTTCTTACGAATTGAGCAAAATGCGCCGCATTTTGTTCAATTCGTAAGATTAAGAACAGAAGAGAGTCTTTGGGCTATAAACATTTCGTGCCTAACGCCACTTTTTCAGACAGATTCCTTATCAGACGGTCGAGATTTTCCACGCCAAGTAGTCTATCGTCCTTGGGACAGCACCTCAACGTTTCGAGAGGTTCACTTTGGAGTCGGCACAGGTGAAGCAAACGCGGCGCGGCGCACGCGCTCGAGATAATCGCCTTGCGGATTCAAGGTGCTCGTCGTGGTGGTGAAATCGTAGGAAAAGAGAATGATGCCATCCGCGCCGATGGTTCGCGCCGTATTAATCTTTTCGACCGCAGACTCTGCAGGAATGCGATACGCTCCTATGCCGGCCCAGACGCGACGACCGGCAGCGTGCGCAGTTGAGGTTGCGACCTCAATCTGTTTCTGAAAAATGGTGGTATCCGGTGTGTAGGCCATCGGGCACGCCACATCGAGAATGTCCATGCGGAGCCAGCGCCGCCAATCTTGAAACCTTCTGGTGAATGCGTTCTCATCGTTGGCGAAAACGGCAGCCGAAACAATTACGTCCGGACGACGTCTTTTTACCGCGTGATAAATACGCTCGACCAGCGTCGTCACCTGTGCGCGCTGAAAGTCGCCAAACTTTGCCGTGTACTTCTCTGTGGCAGCCAGAGGATTTTGCTTTAACGCCTGCTTTAGCGCGGTTTGTTCGGACTTGGATAACTGCGGTTCCAGCCACTTGCGAAAAGCTTTGAGTGAGGTGCGGCTGTAGTCAAAGTCAGGGCTGGCGAATCGCACGTAATCGAAGTGCATACCATCGACCGGATACTTTTGAATGATGTCCATCCAGATTCGATAGATGTGTTCGCGCACCTTCGAATTCGCTGGGCCGGTGTAGACGCCTTCGAGCTCGCCGCGATTGGCTTTGGACCATTCGACAATTCGCTGACGATAAAGCGCATCACCCGGTGACATAGAAAATAGTTCTGAGGCTACCGCCCGCGGGACAGCGAGCCATTCAGGATGCCTGTTGTAGACGTGGTTTGGATCAGCGGGCAGTGCGTCCAGGTTGGCGAGCAGGCTCGTGTTGAGCCAGGCATGCACTTTCAAACCACGCCCATGAGCTTCAGCAAGTGTCAACGCGAGTGGATCGAAGTCCTTCGGCTGATCCTTGAGTTCGATCGCACGCGGTTCCCAGCGGGACTTGTAGTAGGCATCGCCGCGACCTCGCACCTGCACAATTAGAGTATTGAAGCCTGCGGCACTGGCGCGTTCTACCATGTTATGAATTTTCTCGGGCGACGTAAGTGTGTTGCGAACGACCCAGAGTGCTCGTACCTCGTTCACGGGCAGAGCGACACGTAAGCGATTTGCCTTGCCTCCCTCCCGCGCATCCGAATGGGGCCATGCAAAAGCAACGAACGCTAATGCCGTGACGCCGAGCCAGCGGACGATTTGGTGAGATCGATTTCTTGGGGAAGGCCTTTCTTCAAAATCATAGCGGCAATACAAACTTCTTTTCCCCTTCCATAGGGTTGTCGGCCAAGTAACTAACCGCCCCCTTTAGCTTTCGAGGTCTCAGGCCGCGGTTAGAACAATGGGCGGAGATTTTCCTCCACGCATTATCCGAAAAAACGTCAAAATGTGTAGCGCAAGGCGAATTGTATAATTCGCGGATTGTATTGGGTGGCGGTGCCTGTGATACGACCAAACGTTGACACCGTGAAGTCGGTCGCAGGAAATCCGAATTGCGCATGGTTGAAAGCGTTATAGAGTTCCATCCGCAGCGTGATTTTCTGACCCTCAAACGGCAGATTGAAGTTTTTATAGATCCCAAGGTCGAAGTTCTTCACGCCATCGGCATAGAACGTGTTGCGACCAAGTATGCAACATCCAAGATCGGCGGGGGTCGGCAAGCGGAAGGCGGATGCCGGAAGCCGTTGCTGTGAAGTGTCGGGGTGATTGATATGGCGACCGAGGACGGATGGATCAGTTACGGCCGCGCGTTCGGCGAATCCGTCGAAGTTCAAATCAGTTGCGCCACCAGTAACGGTAAATGGCGTGCCCGAGGCAAATTTCATGACCATCGAAATCTGCCAGCCGCCCAGCGTTTCTCCCAGAAAGTTTCTCTTGTCGCGGAAGAACGGAAATAGGTAGCTGCTGTTAATTGTGAAGCGATGGCGCGTATCGAATCGCGAGTTAGCTCGTCCCTGTTTGACGTTCGGCCCGTTGAAGTTCGAGTCGCCGGCGCCGACAAATGTTGCTTCCGAATTCGTATCGATGGCGTGGCTCCAGGTGTAGGCCATCTTGAACTGAAGACCACGACTCACTCTCTTTTCCCACTCTGCCTGAAGGCCGTGGTAATAACTCCAGGCGCCATTCCCGACCAACAGGTTGGTGGTAAAGAGACCGTTGGGACGCCGCTCGTTAGTGCGTGGCAGCCGGACGCTGATCTCGTTGACTCCGATGGGCACAGCCACCGGGCATTGCGTGGTAGTGGGAATTGAAGCGAGCCCGGTTCCAGCACAAAGCGCGTCCTTCGCCACCACGAGCGTCATGCCGCGGACATCCACGGCGCGCGGATCGCCGGGCCCTCGGAGATTGGCAGCATAAAGAACCGCGGGCGCGTTGTTCGGATGGTTGGCAACGACCACTGTTCCAAAGAGTGGTGAAAGTGGCAAGTTATCCTGGACATAGCGCAACAGACCAATACCCCGATTGCCTGTATAACTGACCCGGACTGCGGAACTGAATGGCAATTGACGCTCAAGAGTCAGACTCCATTGTTGCGTATAGGGCATTTCAAGATTCGGATCAATCAGGGTTTCAGGATGCCGCGTGGTCTGTGGTCCGGGCGTAAAGACGAAACCGTTGGTTGGGTCGGCAAGATTGGTGCTATTTGTCGGAGTCAGGGTGAGAGCGTTCGGCGGGTTGAAACGCACGGTCGCGCCGTTCTGCGAAAACACCGACTGAAACAGCCGGCCGTGAAAGATGCCATAGCCGCCGCGGATCGAAGCATTGCCGGGACCGCCCGTCAGCCTCGCGACAAAGCCACTCTTCCAACCCGGGCTATAGGCGAAGCCAAACCGCGGCTCGATATTATTCTTGTCGGCGTCGAAAGTGTAGTCGATGCGTTTCTTGATTTCGCGCGGAGCGCCCACATATTCGTAGCGTGCGCCAAGATTAAGCGTGAGGTTAGGTCTTACCTTCCAGTTATCCTCTCCATAGAAATTAGATTCATTGATTCGGTTCTCAAGAAAAAATGGGCCGTACCCTTTTGTGAAGGTACTCACACAGCCATTAAGAAAAGCTTCGTATGACGAAGCGAAGGTGGTGCCGGCGCAGGTTGTGCCGAAACTCCAGGATCCCCGCGAATTACTATCGGCCAGGTCATCCAGTCTCTCGCGACGAATGTCGAATCCCGCTTTGAAAAAATGGTTTCCGCGCATGAGAGTTGAGACGTTGTAGACAAACTGGTTGTCTGTTTGGTACCGATTAATCGGGAACGATCCCGCGTTGCCGATGATCGAACCCACCAGCGTGCTAGGGAAGCGAACAATCGGCGTAGTGTCACCCGCCTTGATGCCGACCAACGTGGTGCGCAGTCCTAAACCGTAGCGGAACTCGCCCACGGTGCGGGTCGAAAAAAGATGCGTCCAGGTAATACCCAGATTCTGCTGCTTGTTGTTCTGTTTAGTCGCCTCGCCGATGATGATGTCCTGGTTATCGAAGATCTGCCGCGTGTATTGCCAACGAGCGAAAACGTTATCGGATTGCCGGGGATTCCAATCAAGCCGCCCGGAATAATCGTCCAACGGACGGTCGAATCCAACCTGTCCCACGAAGGTGCGGTTGCTGGTAGCTGGCTGGTTTGGAACCAGGTCTGCCGGAAAACGATCGATGATCGACTTGATGAAAGCGCGATTGGCAGGCGTGTCGTTCGCGGGCACCTTCTTAAAGAGCAAGCTTCCATCACGTTCCGCCGGCAGCAGAA
>QHXG01000818.1:0-1301 GCA_003222845.1 Acidobacteriota bacterium
TAGTCGGGATCGAGATAAATGTGCACGGATGATATTCGGCCATCGCGAAATTTGAAGACGTTGCAGAAACGTCCGCCAGAGGTTTTGCCCCCCGCCCAAGACTTCCCGGACATTCTGCCGTGTGAAGTGCCTTCAACGATCAGATAGTCGCCCGAAGGAATGAAAGTGAAGCTGTCATAATCATGCTGAATGTATTCCAGGGACCCTTCGAATCCCTTAACCATTTCTAAGAACGACTGCCGTCCAAACCCAAATCCAAATTTAGGGAAATAAATTTCCGCATCTTCATGGAACAGTTCAAGAATGTCTGGACGTCCCTGGTCAGCCCTCATGAAATACTCGCGAGCAATTCTTATTTTGTCTTGATCGTTCGACACCATTTCGTTCACCTTTATTTCCTTAGCCGATGCGATACTGACCGCCGTCCACAACAATTGCCTGGCCAGTGATGAACGCCGCATCATCGCTTGTCAAAAATAAAACCGCACCTGTAAGATCCCGGGGTTCTCCAAGCCGCTTGATGGCTTGTTGGTCCCAGACGGCGCGTTTTTGCTCTTCAGATTGAGGGGCGATTGCCAGTGTATTTGTCAGACCGGGTAACACTGCATTCGCGGTAATACCCTCGTTTGCAACGTCATTCGCCAAACCTCGCATGAAACCAATAATTCCCATCTTTGAAGCGATGTAGTGGCTCATTCCCGTTATCGCCAGGCCGACCATGTTTGAAGAGATTCCGACGAAGCGGCCCCACTTTTTCTTTCGCATTCCGGGCAAGAAATATTTCGCGCTCAAGAAGTGCGAGTCCAAGTTCGTTGCTATTGTTTTTCGCCACGTCGCTAAATCCAGATCATCGATAAAGCGATTTGGAAAATAACCCGCGTTATTCACAACGATATCCACCTCGCCCACGTCGCGACCTTTTAACAATAGCGAACGCCAGTCCTCTTCCTGCGTCACATCAAGCTGGAAGGCGTGCCCTGTTGGACCAATCTTGTTTACGGTTTCCTGCGGAAGCGTGAGGTCGGTCACAATTACTTCGGCCCCTCGATCCGCCAATGCCAAGGCTAGCGCTTGACCAATTCCTTGTGCGGCGCCAGTTACCAGGGCCACGCGTCCTTCGTGCGTTCTTATAGAGGTCTTCATTCAAACTCGCCTGTTTCTAAGAGGTCGTAGAGCGCCGCTCCACGCGATCAGTTGGTCGAGTCGTGCGGCGTCGATGAAGGCTGGCGCTGTGGGATGAGGATCTTTTGGGCGGCGGATGTGGATGGGGCCGCCCGCCCCGCGCCAGGCATTGGCGCCAC
>QHXG01000818.1:1375-2929 GCA_003222845.1 Acidobacteriota bacterium
GGCGAAGGCCCAACCCTTGGCTCCGTTCTCCGCCCACCCGTCGTAGTCCGCTTGCGTGCCACGTATCCATACCATGGCATTGATACTGCTGCCGCCACCAAGTACGTGGCCGAGGGCCATATTGAAGTTGCGATTGTTCAATCGCGGTGAGGGGACGACGGGCAAGTGGTAATCGAGAGGGCCGCCGACATTGTAAAACCAGATGCCTGGATCCGCGATGGTTGGTGCGTTGTCGGGTCCTCCGGATTCGATGACGAGGACTTGCGCGCCGGACGCGGACAATTCCGCGGCAAGAACCGAACGGTCTGCCCCTGCTCCCACCACGATGAAGTTATATCGCCTTTCGTCATTCGACTCGTTGATCATTTTGAACTCCCAGAATTTAAAATCTGCTTTCTTCGATTTCGTAGACCCATTTGGCGACGGCCTTGCTATTGCGACCAGGCCGTGTGCTTCCAAGGATGATGGCAATCGTTATCATGATTTCCCCCTATGCCTTCCCTCGAACAACCGTCGAGTCGATTCGTAACTCCGTTAATTGGTTATCACACTCCGCTGCACAAATATTCCGGAGAAGTTTTGGCGGTTCCCATAGAAAACAATCAACCACAGGACTGTTACCACCGCCGCCGGTACTGCTCCGCTCGGATTCAGGAACACGTGATAACAAATGATGTTCACGATTACCGGCCCGAGCAGCACCAGCGCGAGCGGTACGAATCGGTTCGCTAACAATAGCGCGCCGCCTGCAATTTGGAGCGCAGCCACAACCCAGTAATAGTGAGAAAGGGCCAGCGCGCCGACAAACTGCCCGGCCAGTCCCGTAGGCATAGGCCCCATGCTGAGAAAATTCAAAAAACCATTGAGGCCAAACACGACAACGATTAGCCCCAGGAAAATGCGTGCAATCAAGGTTACGATTTTCATTTCGCGTTTCCTTTCGATAGTTTCAAACACCTTACCAATTTCAGTGTAATGCGCCGTCAGTGGCGTTGAGCTGTTTGGGAAAATTCTCCCAAGCCCAGGTCGAAAACCGGGTCGGTTCCCGACCTGCTACTTTGTTTGCGAGAGCAATTAGATCGGACGAATCCGAACCCAGATAAGTATGGGCTTCCCAGTAACTGAACATCTCGGCAATTTCGGTTGCTCCAGGAAAGGAACCAGCGAAGCTTTCCTTTGGGACCTGCTTGTATGAAAAGTTATGCCCTTGTCGATTTAGGGTCTCAACGATTTCATTAAAGCTCATGAAATCACCGACGAGTGGCAGATACTGACCATTGCCTGCCTCATCCGGGTGTGCGAATGCGCCGGCCACGATGTTCCCGAGTTCGTTGATGTCGCCCATGTGAATGACCCGCAGTGTCGGATCAAGAGGAAGAGCCCAGCCCATGGACCCGTCCGCCTGCTTCTGCGGAGCAAGGGCGCCCGCAAGATTTTGGTAGTAGAAAGGGGCGATGACGAAGGTGTAATTCTCAAACCCGCCATCCTTCACTACCCGATCGATTTTGGCCTTGCCGGTAAAGTGGGGAACGTTGAACTTGCCACCGCTGATCG
>QHXG01000171.1 GCA_003222845.1 Acidobacteriota bacterium
ATCGATTACGACAATCTCTCGTTCAGAAATACTCTTGACTTGAAAGCGGTTTGCTACCATGTCGCCACGTTGGACATTCGTCAAATCTTTGCTGCTTTTGTCCTGCAGGACGGCGGTGTCATTGCCCCTGGGCTTCGCGATGATGCCAACATAGTTGAAGTTCGGCTCCGGTGGCGGCGTCACGTTAAGCATGATCGTGTTCGAGTAAAGGCTCCCGTCGTTGTTTCGCACGATAATCTGTCGCGTGCCCGGGTTGGTAATCAACGCCGCGGGCACAGTCGTCGTCACCTGTTGAGCGTTAACGAAGCGCGTCGGCAGATCGCGTCCATCCATCGTGATGTGAACGGCCGCCGTAAACTTATCACCCATAACCTGAAGACTGAAATCTGCCGTCCGACCATAGACGGTTGGCGGACTAAGCGATGAAGCCACCAACGGCGGAGTAGGGGTCGGCGTCGGAATTGGAATTGGTTTTTCGGGCGTTGGCGTTGGTGGCGGCGGAATGTAATAGGCAAAGATATTTCGGTCAGGCTCGGACACCGCTGGGACTGTCATATCGGCGCGAACCGGCTGATAAAAAGGTAGCTCATCGGATGTAACATCGCCCGGGTTTTGATCCTTTACGATCTTTCCTGGGGTCGGCGACGCCACCGCAACGGCGGGCCGATTCGTCGCCGGCTTCTTCGAGCTGCCGCCGAAGAATACGTAGCCGAGTACGACGATTGCTATCACGCCAAGCACGGCCGCCGCGATTAATTTCTTTTTTTCGTTAGGATTCTTTGGATCAAAAAGCTGCATAGTCTTAGGTGTTCGATCTTTATTGCTTTCCTTATTAACGGTGCGCGGATGCTTTGGTTCAATTAAATCATTTTCAGGCTGTCGAGGCCTTTATGATCCGGTCGCTTCATTTAGATGCGGCTTCACTGCCTCCGCGGCGAAAATATGTTGTCAGGTCGAGCCGCAGACTAACCAGAGCGCCCCGGCCTTTCGACGCATCGGGAGCTGCAACCGGGGGCGCGCCTCGACCGTTGCGAGTCACAATTGGGTTTGGCTCCGTCTCCGGAGATTCCGCCATCGCGCCGGAGTGCGTGACGCTTTCAAGCTCTACGGCATTAATGATCAGGAAGTGGCGATTAGTCTCAAGGTCGCGCACGAAATGCCAGACCTTCTGGTACGGACCTTCAACGGTTACGGTCACGGCGATGCCGGGGTAAATCGTTTGCCACTTCGCATTGCTCTGTTTCTCGGCGCTCGCAGTCGGCTGGACTTGCTGTTTCGTCCCTAAAGGGTCGAGCGCCGTATAACTCGGGCCGGCCGTGTTGCGAAGTCCGTTGCTGCGAATCAGATTATTCAGAGTCGTGTAAAGCGACATGCGGCCAGTGTCGCGCGCGGCGAGCCATTTACTTTCGAAATCCTCGAGGCTCGTATTGATATCATTGACCGCTTTGCTGATGCCGGTTTCCTGCTGGACGTCTTTCTGTGTGGCCTGCAATTTCCCTAGTAATAGGTCGCGCTCCAAGCGAGCCGAGTTTAAGCGCGAGTGCGACGGAACAAAAAAATAAAAGTACGCAAAGATCGTAATCAGCGCCAGTAAAGCAGCGCCGCTGAGCCCGACGAGTTCTGGAACACCGATTACATTCAAGACAGGTGTTCGCTTCAATTGACCGAGGTTAATCGGAATCTGACGGCGACCTGCCAGCGCTTGATTTTGCAGCGGTTGCTCCGGGCTCATCGACTTCGGCCTCCTTCACCCGCTGTATCCACCGGCCTTTTCCGGTTCGGTTCAATCGGCGCGCCGGCTGCAGGGGAGTAACGCACATCCATTTCGTATTCCTCGCCGCTCTCGCCCTTCCCGCGCTGCAGACTTTGCGACACCAACTCCGCATGAAAGATGCCCTGGCGCTCCATGTCCTGGATCATTTCGGTAATCGTCGCCGGGTTCTTGCTCACTACTATGAGATCGAGATTGGCGACCGGGCGATCGTCCTCGACGCGCACTTCTTTGACTGCGATTCGCGAAACGCGCACGTTGCCGGGCATCACCGATTCCAGATCGCCGAACAGACGCGACCAGGAAAAACGCTTGCGATCAACCAAGAGATGAGCTGACTTGAGCGTCCGTTGCTGCTCGGGTGTGAGCGCCGCCTTGATCGCCGCGGCGTGCTGGTTAAGTTCGTCTGTTTGCTTTTGCAAGCTAGCAATGTCTTGTTGAGTTAACTGAACCTGGGCGTTCGTTTGAACTGTAGACTTCGCAATGAGCAGCAGGAGCACGATCGACACGACGGTGATCACAGTCGTCACGGTCCACGGAAGGGCGCGGTTACGGAAGGGATTGGTTGCCAGATTAAGCTTAATGGCCATGCTCATTCGTGGTCAAAACCGAACACACTTAAGAGAATACCGTGTGCCGCGAAGGCGCGCAAACCGACGCCGCAACGAACTTAACACGTTGACAAGTTAGATAAGTTTCGGAATCAGCACAATGGCCCGTGATTGTCAGCATTAATCACCGTTTCTTCAGAGCCGGTGACCTTCGCGGAAAACGAAGGAGGGAACTTGAAAGTTGGCGGGATCACGCCGACCACGGTGAGCTCCGCGGTATTCGCCTTTCTGGCGAGCGAGCGGCTATTATAAAGCGCACCGGGTAAAACGACGATTTCGAGAACTTGCTTTACGTGAGGCAATGTGGGTTATGAGTCTTATTTCGCCACAGAATGCGCAGTACCTGATAGAGCATCTGAGTGATCTGTCAAAAGGCACAGACATTTCGCGAACCTCACTTGCGAGGATCGAAAATGTCATTCGAGCCGCAGGCGGCATGGATTCGACTGTGCCGTCCGATCCACTGCAAAGGCCAAAATACTTTTTCTTACCAGGTCTAACAGCTAAGCCGTTTTGGGAACCAAGTCAATTCGAGTGGGTGGCGGGCTTGGAAGCACAGTATGAAACCATAAACTCCGAGCTGCTGCAACTGCGCGATAATTACAGTTATGCCTTTGGACCTCACCCTCAGGCAGATCTCATAAGAGCAGGCACTTGGGCTGAATATCACTTCTTCGCTGGTGAGACGAAGTTTCAGCAGAACTGTGCGCGTTGCCCCCAAACGACCCGGATCATCGAGTCAATCGCTGAAGATAAATTCTTCCACCTGACATATTTTTCGGCGCTTGCTCCCGGCACGTTCATAAGACCTCATTGCGGCCCTTCCAATTTGAGACTTAGATGTCACCTTGGGCTCTGCGTTCCCGATGATTGCGGTATGCGCGTGGGCACGGAGACAAGATCTTGGGAAGAAGGTAAATGCGTTATTTTTGACGACTCGTTTTTTCATCAAGCCTGGAACCAGAGCCACCGGACTCGCATTCTCTTACTGATAGACTTTAGCCACCCTGATCTGACGAAGGTAGAACTCGGGTTGTTGCGCAAGGTCTTGAAAATTATGGACGAGATGCAGGACCAAGTCCCCAAGGATCAGAAGCGTGACCAGCAGTTGAAGAAAACCGCGACCTTCGGTCTGCCAGAGAAATGGTGGGTCTAGTTGAACAAAACAAGGTTCACGGCACTGAAGATGGCGGTATTGGCCCTGATTCCGAGAACCAGAGTGAAGACCGCTGCGGATTGCCGTCATTCGTGGCTTGCCTTGAGCAGAATCAGTATTGCAATGGCGTAAGACGTGCCAGGTAACGTCCATTCTCTTGCTGGATTACGATGTCGCAATCCCAACCGGCCGTCAATGCGCGATCAATTAAGGTTTCCTGGTCGACGTACAGCTCGCGAAAGAGAGTTCCTCTTTTGTTCTTGTATTCCATTTGCGCAGTCAGTTCACCAAAGTATTGCCCATCGCGAAGCTTAGCATCCAACAGAGCGTTCAGTTCAGGTCCGGCAGAGCGACGGAGATTCGTAGAATCAACCAAATATTGCCCGTTAGGTCCAGTTAGGCGCCTAAGGTGGTGAAGAAATGCTGGGAGCCTTCCCAAGCTCTTAACCATCGTCAAGCCGTTCATCACACCTAACAACGTATCAAAAGGCCCACCATTAAACTCCATGATGTCTGCGCAATACACTTCGCGTACGCCGCGCATCTTCATCACCGTTACGCAGTCAGGAACGATATCGATCGCACACACCGTCAGACCGCGCTGTTGTAAGGCCAGGCTGTGACGACCGGCCCCTGCACCGATGTCTAATACTTTCCCGAAGCATATTCGAAGGCCTTTTTCTCTATTTCCGGAAAGGCCTCGGCCTCCCTGAAAAACTTGCCGACATGCGCTTCTCTTCTTTGGCCCAACTCGTCGACCGCGGTTAGGCTCGCTGAGACGTTGCCATTAAAATAGTCCAAGATAGCAACGCCGTACGGATAAAAAGAGTCGTTGCTCATCATCAGGCTACCAGGCTGCGTCTGTCCAATGGCTGAATCTGAACTGGTGCCAGAGCACGAGCTTCGCTTGTACCGTGAAGTTCAGTCTCAAACTCCGCGACCTCCAGATTATCCGAAGTTGCCAAAGCAAGATATAGCCCGCCCTCCTCATAAACTAATCTCGCCGCGACCAGCATCTCCAAAAATTCGTTGATTTGCTTTCGACTGACTTCCAGCCCCTGTTCACGCATGGAATTCCAGATGCTGGCCGCTGTGGCCCCGGCGTCACACAAGAGATAGATTCGTGCTTCCGAATCAGCCAGGTGGTAATCACTAGATTCTAAATTCGAACGACGATCGCTGATTGTCAAGAAACCAGGACCACGTTTATAAGTCAGCGAGTTGATGCCGCCCCGGAATCCTTCTCGCCACAGTTCGATTATTGGTTTGACGATTTGTAGGTGCTTTGAGGGATCGCTCCCGTCCCCGTATTCGTGAATGAAATCGTACGCGAGATCGCTTAATGTCGCTTCATCGGTGGCGTAAACGAATCTGTAGTAGGGAGTCGGCTTGACGTTGATGAGACCGAACTCCGCCGGGTTTTGATGATAGGGACTAAAGCGTTCAACCACCAGTATGCTCGTTGATGAAGGTGGTTGTAAGTGCGTGAGGGATGGCATGAGGTCGGCCATCTGGTGGTACTCTTCAGTAGCCTCTCCCGGAAAGCCGTATAGCAGATTCCAGTTCACGTCAATGTCATACTGCTTGGCCCACTTGAGAAGGCGAATGTTCTGCAGTGCTGTGACACCCTTCCGCATTAGTTTCAAGATTGACGTGCTTAGGCTCTCAATCCCCGGTTGTATATGGCGCAGGCCAGCATCACGCATCAGCCGAAGCTGCCCTTTTTTTAGATTGGCCTTCGTCTCGTAAAAGAATTTGAAATCGATGCCGGTCCGCCGATAATCGCGTAAAAGCGGCAAAAGCTCCTTTAGATAGTTCATGTCGATTATATTATCGACGGCTTCAAAGTTAATCCGCTTGTACTTTGCAGCAAGCTCGTAGATTTCTTCAGCAACCCGGCTGGGGCGTTTGCTGCGGAACTTCATGGTCGAGCCATTCATTCCACAAAAAGTACAGTGCATTTTTTCTCCCCACCAGCAACCGCGCGCGCTTTCATACAAAACCTCCACTTTGGGTGAAAGCACGTCCCGTAAAGGGCTCCGGCCGAGGCGCTCGAAATACTCGTCGTAGTTTGGCGTCGGCGCTTCATCCATTGAAAGAGTTCTTGCTTCCACTCCGCCGACAACAATTGACTGGCCGTCTTTTCGGTAACATAAATTCGGTTGAGGCCGGATCGGCTTCTGCATACAGATGTCGCGCATGAGTTCTGGTAGCACAGCTTCGCCTTCTCCCTGCACTACTGTGTCGACCCAGGGAAAAGCACGATGAAGTGCGGCTCCCATAGGGCCATCGCAATTAGCTCCGCCGAACATGATATGCAGGGACGGATCCCGCTCCTTCAGCATTTTTGAGAGTACCAGGGAGGGGATGTTTTGGCTAAACGTACTGGTGAAGCCAACGGCTGTACGTGACTCGGATAAAATATCCGCAGCACATTGATCCAGAAAGGCCGGTACAAGCTCCCGCATGCGCACAATCTTGCTTATGAATCCCTCCCGAACACTCTTATCACGCAGGAAGGCGAAATACTCACCGTCCATCGCAGGATCGTAAACTTTGTACGGCGGCACAGCGAAGATCCAATCTCCCATACCTACTTTCCAGCGATGAATGATCGTGTTGTAATCGCCGATGGAAACACGATCTTCGGTGGGAAGGTGCTCTGTGCAAGCGGCAAAATATTCTATTGCGCTGAGAAAAAAAGATCGCGTGCCCACGCTAAAGCCAGCTCGTTCTACAACCGGTTTTAGAATGCCCAATTGGATTGGAGTCCGGTTTAGCGACGGCCACGGCATGGCCACCAGAATCAAGTCTCTCTTTTCCATAAGAGTTCGCCTTTATGGCGACCGGGGATTATTTAAACGACACCCGAATGAGAAAACTACGAGCGGGTTTTTCCTAAGCCCAACATAGCGCATGCTGTCTATTATGAGGACGAGTATTTTGCCCGATCTGGTCTGAGGGCAGCAAGTCGAGATTGTCCTTCCCACGGCTGATACGACTGGGCCGCTTTTAAAGCGGGCGGAAGGTAAAGACATTGGTATGTTGAATGAAGTGAGAAGCTAAAAGCCAATTGAATGAGGGAAAACACGTAAAGCGTTTTGCGTTTCCCTCATTCGCCTGTGAACGAAAGCTTTCGCAGATCAACCTTTCGGTTAATCGGTGACTATGAACCCAGACGGATGATCGGAATTGTCGATCATGCCAGCCAAGCAAAAGCTCTTCGATGGATCTTCAACTTTGACACGAACCAAGGTCAGGGCGTGTTGTTCGACGTCGTTTGCTAGGTCGTCTTCGCTGTGGATAATCATCTCTTGTACTCCTTCTTCTCTGAGCTAGAACTTACGTCCGATGGCTATTCAATCGTTGTGCCATAATTGAAGAGAGATCAATCAGCAAGGTTAAATGCAAGCAGCTCATAGAATTATGGACCTATCGAACCGACCTGATGGTTGCTGAAACACACGCCGCGGCACGTATACGACGTATACGCCCGTTCCCCCGAACGTGAGGAAAAGTTGCAATTTACTCAGAAAAACCGAAGGAAACAGGCAATGTGGTTATCAAGTATGCAGTGAGTACTAAGTATGCGACTCGTCGACTCGTCGACTCGTCAAGGATCAGGCTTTGCCTCAAAAGTCAGGGTCGCTGAATGATCTGCGATCATTGCCTATGTTCGCAGAAGATACTGGCGCGGCGAGTTCCGGCTGCGTAGACTATTACGACGGAAGGGAGACGGACAACCTCAATTCATGAGCTTACTCCAGTCACTTCGCAATCGTTTGTTTTTATTGCTGTGGTGCGGACAGACGCTATCCCGTCTCGGTGACAGCGTTTATAGAGTTGCGCTCGTTTGGTGGGTGCTGCAGAAAACAGGCTCG
>QHXG01000814.1 GCA_003222845.1 Acidobacteriota bacterium
GGCCAGGTGGTTAACGCTCAGCCCGGGCTTTCCATCAACGATGTCTCAACCACCGAAGGCGACAGCGGCACTAAGACGCTGACCTTTACGGTCACGCTTTCATCAGCCAGCAACCTGACGGTCACGGTGAATTTCGTCACCGCCAACGGCACCGCCACCGCGCCCACGGATTACCTCGCGACCAGCGGTACTCTGACCTTCAATCCGGGCGATCTCACCAAGACCATCGGCGTCACGATCAACGGCGATCAGACCTTCGAGCCGGATGAAACCTTCACGGTGAATCTCACGAATCCGGTCAACACCACCATTAGCAGGGCCACGGGCACCGGCACCATCCTGAATGATGATGCGCAAGGCGGCATTATCAGCTTCAGCCAGGCAAACTATTCGGTGAACGAAAGCGGCGGCTCGATCACCATCACCGTCAATCGCACCGGCGACACGACGGGTCCGGCCACGGTGGATTACACCACTCCGGACGACAGTGCGGCGCTGGTTGTGCTGCCATGTTCGACGCCGGGTGGCGTGGCTTTGCCGCGCTGCGATTTCACCACCGCGCTCGGGACTCTGCGCTTTGCAGCGGGCGAGACGACCAAGGCTTTCCTGGTTCTGATCTCGCAGGACAATTTCGTGGAAGGACCGGAGACTTTGCCTCTGACGCTTTCTAATCTAACTGGCGGTGCAGTCTTCGGTTCATTCTCGACGGCGACCCTGACGATCAACGACGATCTGGTTGAGCCGGTCGCGAACCCAATCGATGACACACCGAACTTTGTGCGCCAGCAATATCACGACTTCCTCCTGCGCGAACCCGATGCGGCCGGTCTCAGTTTCTGGACCAACAACATCGACAACTGCACGCCGAAGCCGTCATGCACTGAGATCCAGCGCATCAACACCTCGGCGGCCTTCTTCCTCTCCGTCGAGTTTCAGCAATCGGGCTATTACGTCTATCGAACGTACAAGGCCGGCTTGGGAGACATCAATGCACCTACAGTTCCGGTGCCGGTGCGCTTCCGCGACTTCATCCGCGACACGGCGGAAGTCGATCGCGGCGTGGTGGTCGGCGTGGGCAATTGGCAAGCCCAGCTCGACGCCAACAAGCAAGCCTTCGCGCTGGCCTTCGTGCAGCGGCCCGATTTCCTGGCTCGCTATCCGAACAGCACCAGTGCCACGGCTTTCGTTAACGCGCTGGACACCAATGCCGGCGCCGTGCTCAACAATGCCGAGCGCACTGCACTGATCGCCGAGCTCACCCCCAACCCGGCGGACACTGCTCTACGCGCCGACGTGCTGATGAAGATTGCCGAGAACCTACTGCTGCAACAACACGAATTCAACCGCGCCTTCGTGCTGATGCAGTACCTCGGCTACCTCAGAAGAAATCCGGACGCCGCGCCCGACTTGAACTTCGCCGGCTTCAACTTCTGGCTCGCGAAACTCAACCTATTCAACGGCAACTACGTCCAGGCCGAAATGGTCAAAGCGTTCATTGTTTCTACTGAATACCGACGACGCTTCGGTCAATAAACATCCGCAACCGCCGGCCCTTGCCGGCGGTTGTGGAATTCGGGCTAGTGTTTTAATTTGATTAGCTACAGCGCGGATGCGCCAGGGTAACTTGCTCCCAGCTTTGCCGGATCGCCTTCGGCCAGAGTGTTCACTAATTCCTGATGGAAGTAATCGTGACGGGCGGCGACGGGCGGCGCGACTCGCTTATCATACATCTGGCGGGAGCGGTCGATGTCTTCGCGCAGGCGATCGTAAAGATCGCCATTGTTGCGGCCCTCTCTCACTTTCGGTTCGTTGTAGAGTTTAATTTCTGAAACCAACAAACGGGCGAAGCGGCGCGCATCGTTGTGTAATCGACGCTCTTCTTCGCCAACTTCGATTGGTAATTCCGGCTCGGTTACGCCATAGCGCCGCGCGGTTCCCAACGGCGCGGCATACGGCGATGTGAAACCTGGAGCCAATGGAGTCGGACTCGGTTCCACTTCTGGCGCAGGTTCCGTTTCCGCCGGTGGCGGAGTCGGTTGAACTTCCGGCGCAGCCTCGATCGCAGCCGGCGGCTCGGGTTCCGTAGCCCTCGGCAGCAGCTTCGGGCGCTGCTTCAGGTACAGTCTCTTCGACCGACTCAGCGACTTTTGCCTTCACTGGTTCAGGCACAGCTTGTTCATCTATCGGCTCAACTATTGGCTCGACAAAAACTCGCGGCGCTTGAGGTTCAACGCGCGGAACGTAGGCGGGCTCAGGCTTAACCTCTATCTCTTCTTCGACTGCCGGTGCTTCCGCAGGCGCGGGCATTTCCATTTCTGACACAGCCGGCGCTGGCGGCACTGCCGCTTCAGGTTCACTTACTGCCGCCGCTGGCGCATGGCCGCTGGCAACAAGATCGACAGCCATCGCCGCTACGAACCGATCGTGTTTGGATCGGAGGAAGCGGAATCGGCGTAGAGTACTGCCACAACTCTGCCACGTGCGATCAGGGGAACCGCAGCGAGATTTTGTGGATTCCCACCGAGCTGATCCATCAAAGCTCGATTCCCGGAATGCGCTTCCGGTGCGCCACTCCACGATGAGCGAGAACGCGCGGCCTGACTCAAGAGGTTCTCGCTCGACAGCGGCAAGACGACCCCGCGAATCGCTTCGAGATTGGTTGGATCGCTCGCCTCACATATCCGCCATCCGATTGCTTGCTCGTTCTTGATGACAAACAGCGCGACTCGTTCGGCAAATCCGGCAACATTCACGAGCAGTGTGCTGAGAACCTCAGCCTGCGACCGTTGTTTTTCGATCTGTTCGACGGCGCGTTTGATCGTGGCAATCTCTCTGGAGCCTGCCGCTTTTTCCAGGGCTGCAGCGCCAGTCAACTGTTGCGCGCGCGCTGCTTGAAAATGAGCAAAAATCGACGCCGAGAGCGCGGTTTCGCTCAGAGATTCGCTCGCCGCGCTTTCTCGCAAACGCGTTAACGCTTCAGCGAATTCCGTCTGGAGCTGCGAAATCTGCTCCTCAATCGCACGCAGGCGCTGGCCGAGATAAGTCTCGATCGCTTGCTGCAAGCTGTTCTCCAATTCTTCGCTCACTGCTATAGTGTCCTCCGATCAAATCAAAAGAAGTACCATACACTTCAGTCTCTGATTACGCGGCACTCAATCTTTCACAGACTCGAGTCCGAGCTGCGGTCGATTATGTAGGGCGCTGTGAACGCACGTCAAGAACTAATTACCGAGTAAATTCGATTAGATTGCGAATATGCTCAAGGTGTCGGTAAACCTTTGCGTGCGATCATCGCCATCACTTCGCAGAACCTGTCCAGCTCTTTGAGGGTGATGTAAAGATTCGGTGTGATGCGCAGTCCCTGGAATTCTTCATGAACGATTGGCGTCGTGAAGATGTGATGCTGACTGAACAAATAGCTGCCAA
>QHXG01000172.1 GCA_003222845.1 Acidobacteriota bacterium
AAATTAACTCAAGCTTACTTCTCCGTGATTTGAGGTTGTTGCCTCTTACCAATTCAAAGCCTGATCATCATACCTAATGAAGAAATACGATTGTATTGTGATCGGCGGCGGCCATAATGGCTTAGTCAACGCTGCCTATCTCGCGCGCGCGGGCAAACGCGTGCTGGTGCTCGAGCGCCGGCATGTGCTTGGCGGCGCGGCGGTCACGGAAGAAATCTTTCCCGGATTCAAGTTTTCGGTTTGTTCTTACGTCGTTTCACTCTTGCGTCCTGAGATCATTCGCGAACTCGATCTGCCGCGACATGGTCTGGAAATTCTCCCGCTCGATGGCACTTTCACGCCAATGCCGAACGGCGATTACTTGTGGCGCGTCAACGATCATGCGAAGACGCGACGCGAGATTGCGCGCCATTCAAGACTCGATGCCGAAGCCTATGACGAATACGGCAAGGCAATGATCGAGATGGCGCACTTCGTCAAACCGATCATGAATATGACGCCGCCCGATCCGGCTTCGCTGAATCTCAAAGGTCTCCTCGATTTGCTGGGTATGGGCCGGCGCTTTCAAAGACTCTCGGCGGAAGACAAATACAATCAGGTGCAGTTGATGACGATGAGCGCGGTTGATTTTCTCGATCAATGGTTCGAGACCGACGTGCTGAAGGCGACGATGTCGGCGTCGGGAATCATCGGCACGTTTCTGGGCGTGCGTTCGCCCGGTACGGCTTACGTGCTGCTGCATCATTACATGGGCGAGATTGACGGCGCGTTTCGCTCCTGGGGTCTTTCGCGCGGCGGCACTGGCGCGATTTCGAATGCGATTGCTGACGCGGCGCGCGAGGCAGGCGCGGAAATCCGCACCGAAGCGCCAATCGCCAGGATCATTCTGAAGAACGGGCAAGCAAAGGGCGTGGCGTTAGCGAACGGCGATGAGTTCTACGCCGACGTGATTGCATCGAGCGTCGATCCACGTCTGACTTTCATGAAGATGGTTGGCGAAGAACATTTGCCGGAAGACTTTGTTGATGACATCAAGCGCTACAAGTTTCGCGGCTCGTCCGGGAAGGTCAATCTCGCGCTCGATGCCTTACCAAATTTTAAATCGATGCCCGGCGCTGGTCCGCATCTTCGTGGCGCCGTGTCGATTTCACCCAGCGTCGATTACATGGAACGCGCTTACGACGATGCGAAGTATGGCCGCTATTCACGTCGTCCTTATATCGACATTGTGATTCCGACGTTGACAGATCCCTCGATCGCGCCGCCGGGCAAGCATGTTATGTCATGTTTCGTTCAATACGCGCCGTACAACTTGAAAGAAGGAACGTGGGATGAAAAGCGCGAGGAGTTCGGTGATACAGTGATCGCTACAATCGCTGAACATGCACCCAACATCCGTGACATTATTCTTCATCGACAGGTTCTGACGCCGCTCGATCTTGAACGGGAGTTTGGTTTGTCGGAAGGAAATATCTTTCAGGGGGAACTGACACTGGAACAACTTTTCTTTCTCCGGCCGGCGCCGGGGTGGGCCCAGTATCGTTCGCCGATCAAGAATCTCTACATGTGCGGATCGGCCACGCACCCCGGCGGCGGCATCATGGGCGCGAGCGGGCGCAATGCGGCGATGGAGATTTTGAAAGATATTTAGCCACAGATTCACACGGATGAACACAGATAAAGAAACGGAATTAGTAATTCTGATCCGTTTAATCTGTGTTCATCTGTGGCCGGTTTTCTAATGCACCCGCGAGACAAAATCATCGTAATCGGCGCCGGGCACAACGGCTTGGTCACGGCGGCCTATCTGGCAAAGGCCGGATTGAAACCGGTGGTTCTGGAGCGACGCGAGATTGTCGGCGGCGGGTGCATTACTGAAGAAATTCATCCCGGCTTTCGTTGCTCGACATTGACCAGCAGCACCGGCCCGCTGCTGCCTCGAATCATCAAAGACTTGCAATTGGAACGTCACGGCCTTGCGGCATTCAAACCCTCCGTGCGCGTGTTCGCTCCGAATACGAATGGCCACTCGGTTTGCATTTATGAGGATGCGAAACGTACCGCTGACAGCCTGACAAAAGTTTCCGCCAAAGACGCTAAGGCCTATCCTGACTTCCTGACAAGCTTCGCACGCATCGGTCGCGCGCTGGCGCCGTTGCTTACAATGACGCCCCCAAGCATCGATGCTCCTTCGAAAAGAGAACTGTGGAATCTCGCCGGCCTGGGATTGAAAGTTCGCGGTTTAGGAAGGAAGGACGAATATCGTTTGCTGCGTTACGGACCGATGGCGGTTGCCGATCTCGCAGCGGAATGGTTTGAAACGGAACCGCTGCGAGCCGTGGTTGCCGCGCGTGGAATCTTTGGTGCTTTCGCGGGACCTTGGTCCGCTGGAACCAGCGTGCCGCTGTTGCTGCAAGCGGCAACCGACGGCCATGCGATCGCGCCGGCTCTATTTGTAAAAGGCGGCATGGGCGCGCTGACGCAAGCGCTCGCGAAGGCGGTGACCGCAGCCGGCGCGGAGATTCGCACTCGCGCCGAAGTTGCAGAGGTTCAAATCAAAAATGGCAAAGCAATCGGTGTGGTGTTGTCGAGCGGCGAAGAGATTCCGGCGCAGACGGTCATCTCAAACGCCGACCCGAAGACAACTTTTCTAAAGTTAGTCGATCCGGCCGCACTCGATCCAAGTTTTCTGCAAAAGATGCAAAACTACCGGGCGCAGGGAACGGTTGCGAAAGTGAATCTGGCGTTGTCAGCGCTGCCAAAGTTCACCTCCTTGAATGGCGAAGATGCCTCGGAAAAACTTTCCGGTCGTATCCACATCGGACCGGATATCGATTACCTCGAGCGCGCTTTCGATGCGGCGAAGTACGGCGACTTCTCGCCGCGACCTTATCTTGACATCACGATTCCTTCGCTTACCGATTCGTCGCTGGCTCCAAAGGGCGCGCACGTGATGTCGATTCATGCGCAGTTCGCGCCTTACAAGTTGAATAGGCACGCACGCGTCACGCGTGCTGCATCGAGCACGCCAGAGACGTGCGTACCTGTTTGGGATTCACGGCGTGAAGAACTCGGCGATGTGATCGTGAACGCGCTGTCGGATTACGCGCCGAACTTGAAAGAAATGATTGTAGCGAGGCAAGTGATCACGCCGCTGGATCTCGAAAGCAAGTATGGATTAAGCGGCGGGCACATTCATCATGGTGAGATGGCGCTCGATCAACTCTTCGCGTTTCGTCCGCTAATCGGGTGGGCTCAGTATCGAACGCCAATTCAGAATCTTTACTTATGTGGAGCGGGAACACATCCCGGCGGCGGCCTGACGGGCGCGCCGGGGTTTAATGCGAGTCGAGAGATAATCAAAGACATGAAGCGCCGCAAAACGTAACTGCAAAGTAAGGCCAAGAATCAACTCTGTGCGATCGCCTGAGGTGAGCGCGCTCGGCGTCCAGTGGCGGCGTCATTCCCCGTGTCGTTTTCGATCTGCTGCGCGTCCTTCGCGACTGCTGCCGCGGTACCCTCACTGGTCAATGTGAGGCTGACGGCCCAGTAAAAGATCGCCAGGGAAAAGACAGTTACCACGACGATGTCCACCCAGTTTGGCAGGAGGTTTCTGGACCCGTTGCCATAGCGGCCCAGCCAACCGATCAGCACCTGACCTGCGAACCACGGCGCGATCCAGAAGGCATTTCGGATCGTCTGTTGCGCGCCGGTGCCGCGACGCCACGCCCCCACGGCGAACAGAGCAAGCCCGACTCCCATGGCGCAGGCGAGCTTCCAAGTGGTCTCGAAACCACCCCAGTAGATGATCAGATTAGCCGAGCAAAAGGCCGCAGGCAGTAGGATTGCCGGCACGGGTACTCGGTAGGATCGTGGCCGGCCGCCATCAACCTTGTGGAGCGCCGCCAGCGACACCGGAGCGAACGCATACATGATCGCGGTGGCTCCAGTGACAACGCTAACGAGCGCGTTCCAACTCTTGAATGGTCCGAACGCGAGTGATCCGATGACGGCCCCCACGATAATGGACACCACGGGAACGCCCTTGCGGTTTGTTGTGGCCAGCGCGCGCGGCATCTCGCGCTCCTCGCCGAGGGCGTAGGAGAGGCGCGCGGTCGTGGCGACATATACGACGCCCGTGCCCGCCGGTGAAATGACGGCGTCGATGATCAGCACCTTGGCGAGCCAGCCCGCGCCCACCGCGAGGGCGAGGGTGTACCACGCGCCATAGTCGGACGGGTCAGTGCCGAGCGGCTTGGCCCAGCCGTTGGCGATGTTCCCAGGCTCAAGTCCGCCGATCATCACGATTTGCAGGAGCGCGTATAGTACCGCGCCGATTGCCATCGCCGTGAGAATTGCCCGAGACAGATCTCTTTTCGGATTGCGTGCCTCACCGGCAAGCTGCACCGCTTGCTCGAAGCCTTGTAAGGCGAACACGACGCCACCGGTCAGCGCAGCGAAGACGCCATGAAAGCCGAACGGCATGAAGCCACCGCCGGCATGGAAGTTGGCGGGATTGAACTGGAGCCAGGCGACGACCGCGATGGCGAGAACGGGGACCGCCGTCTTCCAAATGACAACGATCACGTTGCTGTCGGATAAGAACTTGGCGCCCGCGAGATTAATCGCCGTGAACAGCACCATCAAGATGAGGGCCACAACGAGACCCGTTCCGTTGAGAAGTCCGGCACTGTCGCCCACCTTATTGATCATGTTGAAGTGCATGTTCACCCAGCCAACACTGTTCACATAGGTGATAGCCGCCAGCACCTCAATGGGCGCGATGAATACCGCCTGCAGCCACGACGCCCATCCGGCCGTGAAGCCGGCGATCGGACCGTGCGAGTAGTAGGGAAACCTCGCCGACCCTCCGGCCACTGGGTAAGTGGCGCCCAGTTCCGCGTACGTCAGTGCGAGCAGCGCCAGCATGCAAGCCGCGAGGACCCACGACAAAACAGACGCCGGCCCGGCCACTTGCGCCGCGTTGAGCGCGCCTAGCAGCCAGCCCGAGCCAATGATTGACCCCAGCGAGACGAACATCAGTCCGTAGAAGCCGACCGATCGTCGCAATCCGGCAGGGCGTTCGTCTTTTATTGTTTCCAAGGGACCAGCATTTTCCATTGTATATATCCCGGCGGAGCTTCTTGGCACGTCCGCGTATTAGGATTATTTTGTCTGCATGATTACTAATAATTCCCGCGGGGCAAGAAGCCTTTCTGAGGCAAAGCCCGCCGCAAGTTGCCAATCGCGTATTCAAGCATCAAGTGCCAACCGATGATCCACGCGTCTAACTCGCCAAGTGTGGCGTAAGAATATGTATAAGCCGATCCCGAAATCGGAACCATAGCCGCCACCTCGGCATAGCAGAGTGCGGTGAAGGCACAGACGACGGCCGTGATCGCAAACGAGAGCATCAGCGATGGTCCCGCTCCCGGACGCGCAGCGTCTCCCGCCGCAGCCGTGCCGACGGTGCAAAAATTCCCGCGCTGATGATCGCGCCGATTCCCAGCAGGGTGATGTTGATTGGCCCCAGCGTGCGCCTTAGCTTGTGGCCTTCTTCCTGTGCCGAAGCCAGAATGTCGTCGAGATTTTTGGTGCGAAAGATTCCGCGCAGCAAAGTTACGGTCTCCTCTAAGATTGGACTCGCCGAGCTTGCGAATGTTTTCGCGGAGCATAGCAAAGCAAAGGGCTAAGGGCAAAGAGCAAAGAGCGAAGAAGGGCCCCTCGCCCTTTGCTCTTAGCCCTTTGCCCTTGTTATGCTCCGCTTCTAGCTATCAAACTGCGACAACACGCAAGCTGATGGAACATTGTCCAGCGTGAGTTCGGAATCAAAATCGACTGTTATGTATCAGAATCTCGATACAAGTTTCGTCAATCTTTGGGGACTCTTGCGCAAACTAACGCAGGATGGATTCATCGGGCGTGTGCGCGTCGAGCTGAAGGATTACACGGCTGATGTTTTCATGACCGGCTCAAGCACGCCGCTCGTACACGAAATCGATCGCGCGACCGGAACTGACACGCTCGAAGAGGCCGCGTTGCATCGACTGGTCTTGCGCGCCCGCGAATCGCCGGGAAGAGTCAGCGTTTTTGAAGGCGCGGATCAAGCCGTGGCTGAGTCGAACCACTCTGGTTCCACCTCTGAAGGGTCTGATTGGACGCCGTCATTGGGATCGGAAAAGGCGTTAGCGTCGACGTTTCAAATTCCACCGCCGCTGATGAATGAACCAACGATTGCAGAGTCGCAGCTTGCTCCACCGATTGCTGCTAGCTCTGATGACGCGGAGGCTTCGAAGGCCTTATCCGTCGTTTCAGGCGAGCCAACCGATCAGAACGAAGTGATCGCAATGACCAAAGTGAGTGGCGAATTGATTGGCGCAGTCGAGCGCGCGGTCTATGGCGCGGGCGTGGATTTTGCCGACCTTCTCCGATCTGCGCGCGTTGAATTGGCTGATGACTATCCTTTTTTGGATCCAACGTCGAACGAATTTCAGTATGCTAATGCAGTAGTGACCTTGAAAGATGAACCGTCACCGAGCGCTTATGTTGCCGGACTAAGCGAGTTGTTGCGGCGTATCGTTAACAAAGTAGCGGAGGGCGATCGGGCTCGACGCATGCGCGAGCGGGTAGCGGTCGAGTTGGCCATCGTCGCGCGGAAGCAAGGGGATGCTCTTGAGAGATCGGGCTTTCATGAACATCTCGATCGGATCGCGGGAACGAAAGTAATATGACATTTCGGATTGCGAATTGCGGAATGCGGATTTGTCATTGAATACGATTCGGGTCGCGCGATTCGAATTCCGCAATTCGCAATCCGAATTTCTTTTTATGTCTTCATTTAGAAACATTCTTTTCCCGACGGACTTCACAACGCATGCGCGTTCGGCTTTGAAGTATGCGGCGGCGTTTGCGCGAGAGGGTCGCGGACGAGTCGTGCTGTTCAGCGTCCAGACGGCAAAGGTTCCGGCCAACCTAATGACTCTTCCTGAACGAATCCTGGAGAACCAGGATTCTAAATGGCTGGCCCAACTTCGGGCCCAGGTCAAAGACTTGCTCATTGATTCGCTGTTCGACGGTTTGGAAGTCGAGCCCGTTATTGTCGAGGGCGAGCCGGCGCACGAAATCGCCAGGGCCGTGCGCGACTATGATAT
>QHXG01000819.1 GCA_003222845.1 Acidobacteriota bacterium
CCATTAGCCATTTGGAGGATTCATTTGTCATCGTACCATTTCCGACAATGAGCAAATTGAAAAATGCTAAATGGAAAATGGCAAGTGATCCGGTCGCTACCGCTCGCGGTTCTGACACCTACTTTTTCACAGCGTTGTAAAACTGATCCGCGAGTTTCGGATCAAGTCTCTTAAGAATCGCAAACTCTCGCGTCACACCATCTTTGTCGTTGAGGCCCGCATACACCAGGCCTAGACTGTAGTGCGCCTGGGCATAGTTTGGCTTGACTCTAAGAACTTCTTTCAGCGCTGCCAGCGCTTCATTATATTTCCCGGCCTTGTAACTGGCGTTTCCCAGTCCGTAGAAAGCTTCTGTGTCAGAGGGGTTCAGCATAGTCGCCTGGCGGAAAGCGTCGGCCGCTTCGCTGAATTGTCCGGCACGAAAACTCGCCGTTCCCAAGCTGACATACGCCGGCTGATAGTCGGCTTTCAGTTGCGTGGCCCGTCTGAATGATTCGATCGCTTCCGCCGTGTGACCTGAATCGAAATAAGCCTTGCCCAAATTGAAGTGCGCGGCGACGTAGTCGGGCTTTGCTTCGACTGCCCTTTTCAGGAGATCGATGGCGTCGTTCGGTTTGCCGGTCTTGTCGTAAACATAACCGAGTCCGTTCAGCGCCTTCGCGTATTTCGGATTAAGTCTGATCGCCGTCTGATAGGCCGCAATCGCTTCCGGTTCGTGTCCCAACTTGTCTTCGGCGAACGCGAGGTTGTTGAAGACCGCTGCTAGATCAGGTTTCAGCCGCGCGGCCTCTTTGAAAGCAGCGACGGCTTCCGTGTAGCGACCGAGGTTGGTCAAGGCGATGCCGAGATTGTTCTGCGCTTCGCCGTAATTCGGGCGGTTCCTGATCGCCTGATCGTACGCATTGGCGGCTTCATTGAATTTTGCCGACATCAAATAAGCATTGCCCAAATTGTATTGCGCATCAGCAAAGTTCGGCCGCAGTTTGATCGCTTGCTGAAATAAAAGCGTGGCGTCACCAAACTTTTCCAGGGCATACTGCGCCGCGCCCAGGTTGTTCAGAGTCTCGGCATCGTCAGGCCGGAAGCTCAGCGACTGAGTAAAGGCATCGACCGCATCTTTGTACTTCCCGGCCTTATAAGAAGCCGCGCCCAGATTGTTGTAGGCGAAGGCGTCCTTCGGATTCAGTTGAATGACTCTTTTCAGGGCGGCGATTGAATCGTCATGGCGCGACAACTGATCGTAGGCAAACGCCAGGTTGTTATAGGCACTCGTGTTGTCGGGCTGAAGTTTCACCAGCGCTTGATAGGTGCGCGCGGCTTCATCATATCGGCCGAGACTTAGATACGTATCTCCCAACGCGGTTAACGCCTCAGGCCAATCGGCCTTGAACTTGATCGCCTGGTTCAGAGCGGTGGCGGCCTGCTCATATTGCTCCGTCGTGTTATAAGCGATGCCGAGATTGAAAAAGCTTTCGGCATCGTCCGGCTTTGCCTTAACGGCCTGCTGAAAAGCATCGATCGCATCCTTACTTTGGCCCTGCGCGAAGTAGGCGGCGCCGAGATTGTTGTAGGTCAGCGCGTCATTTGGTTTGAAGCTTAGCGCTTGTTTGTAGGCTTCGACCGCCTTGGCATATTGGCCCGTGTCGTAAAGCGTATTGCCCTGGTCGTTGTAAGTTTCGGCCTTCTCTTCATTCGTAGGTTCTTTCGGCGTCGGCTCTGGCGTTGGGGTAGTGCCCGGCTGCGGCGGTCTCGGTGGCTGGTTGCGCGAAACCTCGGTTGGTTCGGGCGGCTTGCGCGCGACGCGACGCTTCGCGAGCAAAGCGCTGGCCCCGCCGGCAATATCACGCACGCGCGGCGGTCGTTTGAAGGCGATATTAGCACCGCCGATGATGTCTTGCCCCAGGAGCGCGCTGGCACCACCGGCGATGTCTTGTGGCCAGCCGAAAAGCGTCGCGCACATGAGCGCGAGCACCAGGAGTAATGCGAAAGCGCTTTTGTCACGTTTGGGCCTTCTCAACGTCAGTAGCCTTTCAGGTCTGTTGGGTCATTGATTGAACGCCAACCTTGGATGCGCTTGCGCGAGGGTGTATTAAATGTGAGAGTCGCCACGAACCATGTCAGAACCGCGAGCGGTAGCGACCGGATCAAAAAGTAACTTACGAAATAAGAGTTTATGCCGAGTTGCGCGTAGGATCCGGTCGCTACCGCTCGCGGTTCTGACACGATGCTTATGGATGCCCCCGGTAGCGCAGCTCTCATTTTTAATTGCACCCCTTTGCGCGAAGGGCCTGTCATTTCAAATTGGCGGAAGCCCGGGACAACCCGCACCGCGATCCTTTTCGGGCAATTTGCAATTCCGATTCTTCGAATGAATTAAGACTCAGTATCGCCAGCAAAGCCATCAACACCAGCGCGTTTACGGTAATATGCAGACCAAAATCA
>QHXG01000173.1 GCA_003222845.1 Acidobacteriota bacterium
GGATGATTCGGGTAGTCACTGCTCGAGACTTAGCCGAAGGCGAAAAGAAACGCTTGAAGCGTAGAAGAAAATGAAACGTCAGCTTCCAAAATTCTCCTCAGAGAAGGAATTCATTGACTGGATTGACACCCACGATACCAGTGAGTATATGGACAGTTGGGAAGAGGTTACTGAGGAGATTAAAGTTCAGCGCACGACGCGCGAGAAGAAGTCCGTAGGATTAGAATTAGATCCAAAAGATCTTGGAGCAATCAAGCGTGTGGCCAAAACCCGCGGGATTCCGTATAAGACTCTCATCCAAAACTGGCTAATCGAAAAACTGCGCCAGGAGGCCCCGGAGTCGCTACCAAAGCGATAGGTGAAGAGGTTTCCATCTAGCCGTTATTTCTATTTAATGATCCTCAGGTGCAATTCTGCCAACTGTTTCGGATCGACTTCACCCGGGGCGTCGATCATCAAGTCCTGAGCAGACGCAGTTTTCGGAAAGGCCATCACGTCGCGAATGTTTTCCGTGGGCACCAACACCATAAGTGTTCGTTCGATTCCTGAAGCAATGCCACCGTGTGGCGGAGTGCCGTAGGCCAGGGCATCCAGAAAGAAACCGAAACGCGCCCGCGCGGTCTCTTCGTTCATGCCGAGCGCTTTGAAAACCAGCGACTGCACATCGCGGCGATGAATTCTAATCGAGCCGCCGGCTACTTCGACGCCATTGATAACTGTGTCATACGCTTTGGCTCGAAGTTGACCGAACAGCTCCGTCTCGCCGTTAACGGCGCGTTCCAATAGTGCCACGTCCTCATCAAGCGGCGACGTGAACGGATGATGCATCGAGTAATAGCGCCGGTCGTCTTCGTGGAACTCGAACATCGGAAACTCAGTCACCCATAACGGCGCGAATACATTTTCCGGAATTAGTTTTTCGCGCCGTGCGATCTCGTTGCGTAGAGCGCCGAGACTCGCGGCCACGACGTCCGATTTTCCGGCAACGATCACGACCGCATCTCCCTTCTGAGCACCCGCAACGCCAGCAAGATCGATAACCTTGTCGTTGCCAAGCGCCTTCAGCAGCGACGATGAAAGTTCATCGCCAAGTTTGATCCAAGCCAGCGCGCCGGCGCCGTAACGCTTCGCGAAGTCTTGCAGTTCATCCAGAGTTTTGCGCGACCTCGCCGCGCCGCCAGAAATCACCAGGCCCTTCACTTCGCCTCTGGCAGCTAGTACGGACGCGTAAGGAGCGAAGGTTGTTTCCGTGAGCGCAGACGACAGATCCTGCAACTCCATTCCTTCAATGCGCAGGTCGGGTTTGTCCGAGCCAAAGCGCCGCATCACTTCGGCAAAGGTGAAACGGGGAAATGGCGTCTGCAATTCGGCGCCGATCAATCGAAAGATGCGCCCGAATAGTCCCTCGATCAGTCGGTAAATCTGTTCGGGCGTCGCAAAGCTCATCTCGACGTCGAGCTGTGAAAACTCCGGCTGGCGATCGGCGCGCAAATCTTCGTCACGAAAACAGCGCGCAATCTGGTAATACTTATCGAGGCCCGCAATCATGCAAATCTGTTTGAAAATTTGTGGACTCTGCGGCAGTGCAAAGAACTTTCCCGGCTGCACTCGCGAAGGCACGATGTAATCGCGCGCGCCTTCCGGCGTCGACTTGATCAGGTTTGGCGTTTCGATCTGCGTAAAGCCCTGCTCGTCCATGTAGCGATTGATTTCCAGAATCATGCGATGACGCAGACGTAGATTCACCTGCAACTGCGGCCGACGCAAATCGAGGTAGCGATATTTCAAACGCAGGTCTTCAGCGGCGAGCGCTTCGGGCGTCGCCGTGTCAAGTTGAAATGGCAGGGTGCGCGAGTCATTGAGGATGACGATCTCGCCGGCTTGAACTTCTACGTCGCCAGTTTCGAGTTTGAAATTGCGCGAGTTCTCGTCACGTAAAACAACCTCGCCGGTGACGGCCAGCACATATTCGCCGCGCACATCTTTAGCTTTCGCATGCGCGTCCGGCGCTTTCTCTTGATTCACGACAATCTGAGTAATGCCGTCGCGATCTCGCAGATCGATGAAAGTCAACGGTCCAAAGTCCCGCCGCCGCGCGCACCAACCCATCAGCGTCGCGCGGTGACCAACGTGTTCCTTGCGCAGGGCGCCGCACGAATGCGTGCGCTCACGATTGTCGAGATTTTCGATCATTGATTTATTTTGGAGACATATACCCCGGTGGAGACCTCAAGGTCAGGAAGGGTGGCTTGCCCCCGCCGCTTCTTCGCTTGCTCTTTCTCTATTAGCTTGCTAATTGTCTGTAAGAAGAGCGGGGGCAAGCCACCCTTCCTGACCTTGAGGTTTCTGCCGGCGCACTCCATATCAAAACAGCACCGTCCCACCATCTACATTAATCGCTTGCCCATTAATTCCCCGCCCTTCTTGCGAAGCCAGCAAAACGGCCACTTCGGCAACTTCCTCCGGCGTAATCAAGCGATTTTGGGGACTCGATTCCTTGATTGCTTTCAATGCTTCATCAGCCGACTTGCCCGTCTTGTCCACAATATTCTCGATGCCACGCGAAGTCATTTGAGTATCGACATAACCAGGACAGATTGCATTTACGGTGATTCCCTTTGAGGCCAGTTCCAGGGCCAGTGATCGCGTCAGCCCCAGTACTCCGTGCTTCGACGCCGCATAAGCCGAAATGTACGGCGCTCCAGTCTTGCCGGCAATCGACGCGATGTTGATGATGCGTCCCCAACCGCGTTCGATCATCGCGGGCAGGGCCACGCGGGTGCAGTGATATGTACCCGTCAGGTTCACGGTCAGGTGACGTTGCCACATCGCTTCGTCAGTCTTGATGAAAGCCGCCGTCTCCACAATGCCCGCGTTGTTCACCAGAATATCTGGGCGGCGACCAAACTTCTCATTAACGCGTTCGAACGCTCGCTTGACGCTTTCTGAATAGGCGACATCGCATTCCACAGCAAATGCTTCAACTTTGAATTGTCCAACGATCTCCTCCGCGACCCTTTCGATCTCCTCGCGCGTGCGCGCGGCGACTGCGACTGATGCACCTTCACGTGCAAATGCAAGAGCAATGGCGCGTCCAATGCCGCGCCCGCCGCCAGTTATGAATGCGAGTTTGTTTTCTAGTCGCATAAAAGTTTCAAGTTTAAGGTTTCAGGTTTCAAGTTCAAATGCAAACTCGCACTAAACTTGAAACCTGAGACCTGAAATTAGATTTTTACCTTCCCGTAAATCGCGGTTGCCGCTTCTCCAAAAACGCGCGCACGCCTTCGCGGCCATCTTCAGATTCGAAACATCGGAGTTGGGCTTCGACTTCATATTGCAGCATCTGCTCCAGTGAATCATGCTCGGCCGCGTAGACGGCATGTTTGGCGGCGGCGATTGAAACTGCCGATGCGTCGCGCAAACGTTCGGCCAATTTTCGCGTTTCACTTTCCAATTCTTCGGGAGCCACGACGCGATTGACTAAACCTAACCGCAAGGCCTGGTCCGCATCGATCGCGTCTCCGAGAAAAAATAATTCACAGGCGATGTTCGACGGCAGCAGGCGTGGAAGAAAATATGTTCCACCCCAATCCGGATGAAAACCAAGTTTGACGAACGATTGGCTGAAGGTAGCCGTCGATGAGGCAATGCGCAGATCGCACGCCAGGGCAAGATTGAATCCTGCACCCGAAGCCGGTCCGGAAATCGAAGCGATTACAGGCTTCGTCATTTGTCGAATTGCCAAGATCACTCTTCGTGCGGCGCCGAGCAGACGAGCAAATTCTTCCGCATCACCGCGCTCAACCAACTCGGCCATGAAGTGCACGTCGCCGCCCGCACAAAATGCTCGCCCCGCCCCCGTCATCAAGACGACGCGAACATCAGGATCACTGCCGGCTTCTTCTAAAGCTTCGGCGAGATCGCGACGCATGTGCCCGACGAGAGCGTTCAGGCGCTCAGGCCGGTTAAGCGTGATCGTGACGATGCCGCTGTCTTCGGCGACTTTGATTAATTCGTCTGTCATACTTTGGAGTGCGCCGGCAGAGCGCAGCGGCGACGGCGCTTTGGATTGTTCGATAAAGCCCAGGTTCGTCGCTGGCCGGAACTAGAGTCTATTGGCAACGATCCAAAGCGCCGTCGCCGCTGCGCTCTGCCGGCGCACTCCACATCACCTCCCTTTAAACTGCGGCTGGCGCTTATTGACGTAAGCCTCCAAGCCTTCTTTCGCGTCTGCGGAAAGAAATAGTTGCTGCTGCAATTCGCGTTCGAGCGCCAGCGCCGATTCAAAGGGAATCTCGGCGCCCGTCTGCACCGCGCGCTTAATTCGCCCCACGGCACGCGCGGCTTTGTTTGGCGTCGTAAACTGGCGCGCGTAATCAAGCGTCTGCTGCATAAATTGCTCACCGGTTTCAGCGTCAAAGATCTGATTTACGAGACCGAGTTCGCGGCCCTTCTCAAAATCAAACAACTCGCCAGTTGCCATTAACTCGATCGCTCGTGATTTTCCGACCAGGCGCGACAGGCGCTGCGTTCCACCGGTTCCCGGCAGCACGCCCAAGCTGACTTCGGGCAAGCCCATCTTGCCGGCATTGCGGCGCGCGATGCGAAGGTCCGTCGCCATCGCGACTTCCAAACCGCCACCGACACAGTGCCCGTTGATCGCTGCAATCACCAGCTTCGGTGTTTGCTCCAAACGCGAGAGCGTCTCGTTCGCGTGAAGACAGAAATAATACTTGAATTCAGGAGTCACACTGCTGAGCATTTGAATATTTGCGCCCGCGCAGAAGAATTTCTCGCCCTGACCAGTGATGACGATCACCTGCACGCTTTCATCCATGCGCGCTGCCAGAATGCCAGCGTCAAGCTGCTGCATCATCTCGTAGCTGTACGTGTTCGCGGGCGGGTCGTTGAGCCTCAAGAATGCGATACCGTCTGCAAACTTGGACTGCACAAGTTGAACAGTCGTCTCGCGCGTCTCGTCCTGCGCTTTCACCTGAGCTTCTGCCATGTTTGCCTCACTTCGGTCGACTGTTTGCCTGACGCTTTGCGGTAGGATTGCCAGCATAAATTACCACAACTTACAAAAGAAACGACGAATCATGAATGACTCTAAGGGCTGTTCATCATTCATCGTTCGTTAACGGTGCGTTCGTAGATGGAGACGTGCTTGCCACTTTGAGCATTGAACGGCTCGCGCCGCCAGCCGCTCCAACGCTCGCGCAGCCGCAGGCCCGCGAGTTGCGCCATCAGATCAAGTTCGGCGAGCCAAGCGTAGCGTATCTGAATGGGATAGAGCCGCACCTGCCCATTCGTTAAGACGAGCTTTTGCGAGTTCACGCGCTGCGTGGCCGCATCGTGTTGCGACACGTCCAGCTCGACGGTATCTTCGGTGATGCGTGTTGGCTGGTTGGTCGTGCCGGAGCGATCAAAGCGCCTCATGTCGGGCACGAACGCTTCGATGACGAACACGCCGCCGAGTTTGAGATGCGCCGCCACGTTGCGAAAGCACCGCACCTGCTCCGCTTGTGTGAGCAACGCGAAGAAGGTATTGAAGACGATGAAGACAAGATCGAAATCGCCGACGACGGCTACGTCTGCGAAGTCGCCGAACGTGACGGGGATTTGCGCGCCGCCGGGCTTAGCGCGCAAGCGCTCGACCATCTTGGGTGAAGCGTCAATACCGTGAACTTCAACACCGCGCGCTACGAGCGGCAGCGCGACGCGCCCCGTGCCTATGCCGAGTTCGAGCGCACGACCGTCGCGCGTTAACTCAGCGAGCATGTCGATCATCGATGCGTCGTAATCGGCGTACCAATCGTCGTAAAGGCCGGCGACGCTCTCGCCGTAGGTCTCTGGCTGATAGGTGCTCATGGACGAAAGCTCAACTCTGCGGCGCGCGCCAGACGCTGAGGCGTTCCGCGTTGCGAAGCGCTGGTTTTAATTCCATTCCCTCACCAGACGTGCCAGCGATGAAGCCTGCAAGGAAAAGACGCGTGAAGTTGTCCACGAGATCACCCACAGACAACTTGCCGCGCGGATCGTACCAGTTGTAAATCCAATTCATCATGCCGAACAAAGCGTAAGTCGCAACTGTCAGGTCGATCGGTTTCACAATGCGTCCGCCGTTTTGGCGTGGCGCTCGCGACTTTGAATATGTCGCTTGCGCCTCGGATAGTAACTTGCGCGCCAGGCGCGTGTATCGCCGTTTCGTCGAAGAAACGTGCTCGTGCATCTCTCCCGCCAACGATTCCGCTTCGTGCGATAGGACTTTCATCTCAGCCATATTCGCAGCAAAAAATGACAGGTGATTGTCGATGAGTATGCGCAGCTTCTCAAACGGATCATCGCTTCCTTTGATGCGGTGATCGAGTCGCTCCAGCACCCGGCCAAAACAGTGATCCTGAATTAGAAACAATAGCTCTTCTTTCGATTTGCAGTAATGATAGAGTCCGGCGAGGCTGACGCCCGTGGCGCGTGAGATATCCCGCATCGAGGTCGAGTGATAGCTCTTCTCGGCAAAAATGCGCGCCGCGGTCCGCAGGATCAGTTCGAGCTTTTGATCGTGACGAGAAAGATCTTCTTTGGAATCCAAGCTCATCTAATCACTGGGGGCGCGGGCGCCCTCGCCCGCATATCTTTGCTCCACATTTCCTGGTCCTTCGCCACTCGTCTTCGCGCTTCGCGCTCAATGCGGGCGGGACGCCCGCGCTCCCAGTATTTTGCGCTCCCTCACAATCTCACGTATTCAAACTCGAAGGGTTTGC
>QHXG01000174.1 GCA_003222845.1 Acidobacteriota bacterium
ATTCAGATTGCCGATGCGGCTCTTGCTGACTCTATCCGGCACCTTAACTCCCCGCGATTCCAGATAGACGCGCAAGCCTTCGGCTAAGTCAGTTAAGAAAGAGTGTGATTAAGATGGCCGTCTTCGGACTTTCGGCGAAGAGTTCGAGACATTGGTTCTCGTTAACCTTGATGAAAGCGATGCGATCGGCGCCGTCCTCGCGCTTCAACACGTATGGTTCCTCGTATCCAAGAAAGTCTTTGATAACTGTGTAATACTACTCTACCCTGGTGCTTTCACCTTGATGCGGTCAGACACTCTAAATTCTGCGACACCCGGCGTGGTGCATATCGGCATAATAGGCGGCGGAAATATCAGTGAAACGCACGCCCGCGCTGCTCGCGAGATCGAAGGTGTTGAGATCGCCGCAATCCACGGTCGCAATCACGACAAGTTGGCGCGTCTGGGCCAACTCTATGGCGGTACAGTCCACGAAGATTTCGAAAGTTTCCTCGATCACAGACCGATGACGATGGTTGCGATTGGCAGTCCGTCGGGCTTGCACGCGGAACAAGGCATTGCAGCAGCTCGTCATGGTCTTCACCTGCTCATCGAAAAACCGATCGAGATCAACACCGCACGTACGGACGCGCTGATAGCTGAATGCGAACGGGCCGGAGTCAAGTTGGGAGTCTTCTTCCAGGATCGTGTGGCGCCTGATCTTGTCAGACTTAAAGACTTGATTGACGCAGGCGGGTTAGGAAAGCCAATACTCGCATCGGCTCGTGTGAAGTGGTACCGCCCTCCGGAATACTACAGTGAGTCGCGCTGGCGCGGGACTCGCGCTTTGGACGGCGGAGGCGCGCTGATTAATCAGGGCGTGCACACGGTTGACTTACTGCTGTGGCTGATGGGCGATGTAACGCGAGTGCAGTCGAAAACGATCACCGCGCTTCACAAAATTGAGGTGGAAGATACTGTAGTTGCGACGATCGAGTTCAGCAATGGAGCCGTTGGCACTCTGGAAGCAACGACCTCTGTCTATCCTGGTTACCCGCGTCGTCTTGAGCTGACGGGCTCCGAGGGCACAATCATCGTGGAAGACGATCGGATTGTGGCCGCGGACTTGCGGCATCCGCTGGCGGAACTATCACGCGCTAAAGAGGAAAGGGTTCACCACAGTGCCAATTCTCCGGTGGTCTCAGATGTGGGCGGGCATCGGCGGCTCCTGGAAGATTTCATACGGGCGATTGAAATAAACGGCAGCCCTCGGTGTAACGGGAATGAAGCGCGCAGGAGCGTGGAACTGGTAGAGGCTATATACGAATCTTCGCTCACCGGTCGGCCAGTAAGGCTTCATCCGGAGAAGACAATTTAGGAATCAGCCAGACTTGCTATTCCGAAGATCTGTGCGCCGGCAGCCGGGTCGCACGGTCGTGGCTGAAGCGGTACGTCCAGACCACCAGCGGCAGCGGTCCTCTTTTGTCTGAAGTTCGAACAAAAGCCTTGACGCGACAAGGCTCGCATGATAAAAGTCGCCATTCCTACAATTCATACTCAGGAATGCCCGGATCACGCTCACCAACAGGAGACTGATCATGAAATTCAGAAGCGAACAAACGAGAAGATTTCTATCTTGCTGCCTGCTGACGTTTATCGGCTTAGGGCTTATTGTCGCATCGGCCAACGCACAGGAGTTTCGTGGTTCCATAACTGGGCGAGTGACCGATCCCAGCGGCGCATCGGTTCCAGGCTCACAAGTAACCGTCACCAACTCGGCAACGAATGTCTCCAGTTCAGCGACGACGAACGAGGATGGCCTATACTCCGTGCCTTACCTGGCGCCAGGCCAGTATACGGTTGTGGCTGAGATGAGGGGTTTCAAGAAGCTCCTGCGCAGTGTCGAAGTACGAGTCGGTGACAAGTTAACTCTCGACTTGCCCCTCGAAGTTGGCAGCATAACGGAGTCCGTTAACATAGCCACTGATCAGCCGTTGGAGACAAATTCTGCTACCGCCGGACAGGTAATCGATCGGCGGCGCATCTCAGAGCTGCCACTTTCGGATGGGAATCCATTTACGCTCGTGCGGTTGGCGCCGGGTATCGGCTATGTTGGCGATCTGAAATTCTCGAGGCCGTTCGACAACAATGGCAGCTCGGATTTTATCGCCGACGGCGTGCCTCGAGCGGGGGGCCATGAGTTCACGCTCGATGGCGTACCCAACACGGACGACAATGGTAGTAGTGGCAATCGCGTCGCTTTCATACCGCCGGCTGATGCGGTCCAGGAATTCAAGGTCGAGACCGTGAGCTTCGATGCGCAGCAAGCGCATGGCGCCGGCGCTACGGTCAACGTCGCGCTGAAGACAGGCACGAATACTTTACACGGCACCTTATACGACTTCATTCGCAACGACGTGCTCTCAGCTAACGACTACTTTCTAAATCGTGCCGGCACCCCGCGTCCGGCATTGCGCTACAATCGGTTTGGCGGGACGGTCGGTGGCCCCATCATGCTTCCGCGTTTTGGCGAGGGTGGCCGATCCTTCTATGACGGCCGGAACAAGTCATTCTTCTTCTTTGCTTATGAGGGGTTAAGGGACGTGTTTCCGGAGCCGAGACAGGATACGGTGCCGACTCTGGCGGAACGGAACGGGGATCTCTCGGCCCTGCTGAAGATCAATTCAAGCTTCCAGATCTTCAACCCGTTCACCGCAAAACAGGTGGGCAGTCGCATTCAACGTGACCCGTTCGTGGGCAATATTATTCCCGGTAACCTTATTAGCCCGATCGCGAAGGCTTACTTGCAATTCTACCCATTGCCCAATCAGGCGGGCGATTCTCAGGGGAGGAACAATTACATCAGCGGAAACCCGCGCACGGACACCTTTCACTCGGAAAGCTACCGTTTTGATCAGACCATCAGTGAAAGACAAAGATTCTTCTTCCGCTACACGCACAATAACCGCGTGGAGGCGCGCAACAGTTGGGCCGGCATAGTCAATGGCATCCGGCCGACGGGTAACTTCCTCACGCGTCGAAACGATGGTTTCAGCTACGATCACACCTATACCTTCTCAGGCACAACCGTCCTCGACTTTCGTCTCGGCTTCTCGCGCTTTTATGAGACGAATGTTCGTCAGCACGAAGGCTCGTTTGATCCCAAGAGCCTTGGCTTCTCGTCACAATCTGCCGCGTTCTTCGGAAACGCCAGGTACTTGCCGCGTTTCCGGATCAATAACAACAACAGTGATGACGCCAACACCCCTTTCACTCCGCTCGGCGACAGCCGGGGCGATATCAGAACCCACAACATCTATGTCGTACAGCCGACCCTCACCAAAATCTTTGGCAAACATTCGTTCAAGATGGGGTACGATTTTCGCTCATACCGCGAGAACAGCAACCCCACTGCGCATGCCGCGGGTCGTTATGATTTCACCACCACCTTTACGCGTGGTCCGCTCGACAACTCAACCGCCGCCACCATTGGCCAGGAATTCGCCTCGTTCCTGCTCGGCGTGCCGACTGGGGGGTTCATCGACCGGAACACCGCGCGGTCGAACCAGACTCTATATAACGGAGTTTTCTTTCAGGACGATTGGAAACTGAATTCAAGGCTTACCCTGAATCTCGGGCTGCGGTATGAGATGGAAGGGGCGACGACCGAACGCTTCAACCGCAACATCCGTGGCTTTGATCCGAACGTGAGCAGCCCGATCGAGACCGCGGCCAAAGCTGCCTACGCCGCCAACCCCATCGCGGAAATTCCGGCGAGCAGTTTCACCGTAAAGGGCGGCCTCCTCTTCGCTGATGCTCAACATCGCGGCTTCTGGAATACAGACAAGAACAACTTCCAACCGCGCATTGGCTTTGCTTACTCACCTCATTTCAAGAACGGCTTCCTCCGACGGATATTTGGCGGTGAAACAAAGTCAGTGCTGCGTGGCGGATTCGGGATCTATATGGCCCCCTTCATCATTGACGGTGTGCAACAAACCGGCTTCTCACAATCAACCAGCATCGTGCCGACGCTCAACAACGGGTTGACCTTCGCGCCCATCTGCGCCACCTGCGGCAATCTCTTCAATCCATTTCCGACGGGTGTGGCCGATCCGCCGGGCGCCAGTCTGGGACTCGCGACTTTCCTGGGCCGCGGTCTCACTTTCATTCCCCCGGCTGACCGGATAAATGCCATGGACCAACGCTGGGAATTAAGCGTGCAGCGGCAGTTGCCGGGAAACTGGCTGATCGAGGTCGCCTACATCGGCAATCGTGGCTACGACATCTCGACGAACACGAACATTCTCGATGCAATCCCTCGCCAGTACCTTTCGACCAGCGGGGTAAGGGACCAAGCCGTTATCGACCGACTGGGCGCGATCGTCGCCAACCCGTTTCAGGGCCTGATTCCCGGGCAGACTCTGAACGGCTCGACTACGTCGCGCGGGCAACTCTTGCGGCCCTTCCCGGAGTTCACCAGTATTGCTTCCGAACGTTATGACGGGCGGGCCATCTATCACGCCGGCCAGTTTCGTCTGGAGCGGCGCTTCATCCGTGGGTTCACCCTCTTGACGAGCTACACCTGGTCGAAGGTGATTGATGAGTTGAGTTTGCTCAACGATACGGATAAGAAGTACGAGCGGCGGATCGGATCGGACGATATCCCGCACCGGGTCGTGGTCAGCGGTATCTGGGAGCTGCCCTTCGGCAAAGGCCGCAAGTGGGGTCATAACTGGAATGGTGTCGTCAACACCATCTTCGGCGGTTGGCAGGCGGGAGGCGTCTATCAGTGGCAGAGTGGTCGACCTATCAACCTCGATAGCCGAAATGTTTACTTCAACTGTCCTGAAGGCGCGCCTCGTACCACGATAAAGGGGAGCACAGTCGACGCCACTTTCGATACGAAGTGTTTCTATTTCCACGACGCCGCGGTGCAGACCAATGGAGTTGACGATCCCGTGAAGCAGCGCGCCGACACGCGGATCCGGTTGTCCAACAACATTCGCACCTTCCCGTCGCGGCTGAGCCGGTTCCGCGGCCAGCCACTGAATCTGTGGGACCTTTCGCTGATCAAGAACTTCTCGATTACTGAGAGATTGAAGCTTCAAACCCGAGCCGAATTTCTGAATGCTTTCAATCACCCGCAGTTCGCGGATCCGAACACCGATCCGACCAACTCGAACTTTGGAAAGACGACCGGCCAAAACAATCTCCCGCGGAATATCCAGATTGGATTGAAGTTGATCTTTTAGATCAAATTTGACGCGGCGCCTGAGCGTACCAATTCACTCAGGCGCCGCTGAAGGAACACGACACTTTGCTCGCCGCTACGGCATTCTCAACCGATTTAGAATAAGAGGAGTCTCGCACATGGCGTGGTTATCTCGTCGTCATTTCATCGCAAGCCTGGGAGCAGTCGCCGCGGCGTCGGCTGTCCCGTTGAAGACTTTCGCCAGCGCGCTCGAACCACCTCTTTATCCGCTGGTCGATCTTTCTTATTTCAATCATCCGATTACCCCGGCGCCGGGAATGATTCGCTTCGGATACGCGGCAATTACCTGGGAAAACAACGACGCTCAAGCCATCAAGGAAATCTCTGAACTTGGATTTCCCGGCATTCAATTGCGCAGCAACATTTTGAAAGACTATGGCGACCGGCCGACAGCTTTGCGCGATCTGCTGAGTCAGTACCATTTGGAAATGGTCGCTCTCTCAAGCGGGGGGGTCAGTATTGCTCCGGGCAAGGAGACCGACGAGATCACCAAGCATGTCCGCAATGCAAAATTTGTTCACGACGTAGGCGGGCACTACTTGCAGGTGACTGATTCCGCGCGACCCAAGGGACGAAAGCCGGAAGCCGCTGACTTCAAAGGACTCGGACGAGTGCTAACTGAAATCGGCAAGCGAGCCGTCGATCTGGGCGTGCCGGTCGGCTATCACAATCACATGGGCAGCCTGGGCGAAGCGCCCGATGAAGTGGATCGGATCATGGAGGCGGCCGATCCGCGCTACGTCAAACTTGAACTCGATATCGCCCACTATCAGCAGGGCGGCGGCGATCCGGCTCGTGCTATTCGGCAATATCACGATCGGCTGCTCTTTCTGCACATCAAGGATGTGGAGAGTGTGGCGACGAGCGATGAGCGCGGGCATGCCTATCGCTGGGTCGAACTTGGTCGTGGCAGAGTTAATCTGCCGGCAGTTTTCGCCGCGCTGAAGGAGGTAAGGTTTCGCGGCTGGACCGTAATCGAATTGGACAGCGTGCCTGATAAATCGAAGACGCCGAGAGAGTGTGCTTTGATCAGCAAGAAGTATGTTGAAGAGACATTAAGGATGAAAATTTGAATCGAGAGTTGGTCTTTGGTCTTTGGCTTTTGGTTTTTGGGGCTAAGAAGGTTAATGTCAAGAATCAAGAAATAAAGAATCAAGAAATAAAGAATCAAGAAATAAAGAAGCAAGGAACCAAAGACCAAAGACCAAAGACCAAAGACCAAAGACCAAAGAACAAAGACCAACATCCGACCACTGCTTTGAGCACGTTCAAACTATCAGTCATCAACGACGAGATCACGCAGGACTTCGGCCGAGCGTGTGAAGTCGCCGCGCAAGAGTTTGGCCTTCAGTTGATCGAGATCCGCGGGATGTGGGGCAAGAACATCATGCGCCTCGACGCGAAAGAGATCGACGAAGCACGAAAGATTCTGGAAAAATACAAGCTGCGAGTTTCGTCGATTGCCTCGCCCATCTTCAAGGTGGATTGGCCCGGCGCGCCGCCCTCGAAGTTCAGTCCTAAGCGCGATCAATTTGGCGCGGACTTCACCTTCGAGCAACAGGACGAACTGCTCGAGCGCGGCTTCGAACTCACGCGCGTCTTTAAGGTGGATCGGATTCGCATCTTTGATTTCTGGCGGCTCGACGATCAGAAGCCTTACCGCGCCGCAATTGATGAGAAATTGATCGAAGCGTCAAAG
>QHXG01000175.1 GCA_003222845.1 Acidobacteriota bacterium
GACTTCTATTTGGAGTAGATTTTCTGTGAGTCAATTCGTGTCGTTGACTTTCATCGTCGCCGGAAATAATCTTCTCGTCGCAAGTCGAGCGGGCGTAACTCAATGGTAGAGTGTCAGCTTCCCAAGCTGAAAGTTGCGAGTTCGAGCCTCGTCGCCCGCTCCAATTTTGATGAGTAATTCTTGATCTCAATTTTCAAACCTTAGAAAAACGTTAGAGACGTCCCGCAAACCTCCCGCAATTTTTTTCTCTGCGCAAGTGTCAGCCTTCAGAGATGAGACTCACAACGTATGTTAAGTCCGTTGGGGAGGGTACCACCTAGTCTGACGAAACGATATGAGCCAGTATTTACGCGCCTGGCGGTCGTCAAAGGATCGCTTCGGCTGGCTTCATATCAACATGTAAGGCCACCATCTTGACCCCATCTTCGAGTCTCAAAAAACCGCTTCAAAAAGAACCAGCCGCGCTTCTGGATGCCCCCGTCCGACGAGAGAGACACTAGACTACCTCCTCCCCACACTTTGGCGATTCGCAAGAACGTTGGATACTGATGATTTGATAAGATGATGATGAGCCAAAATAACTTCAGGTTGGCAGGGAAGGGATTCGACGATGCTGAAGGTCAACGTGATCACTACTGGTGGCACAATTGAAAAAGTCTATTCGGAGCAGACCAGCACGGTAGAAAACCTGGATAACCAAATCGATCGATATCTGGGTCGGTTGCGGCTGCCGGACTGCGATGTCAGCGTGGTGCCGCTCATGAACAAAGACAGTTTAGAGATGACTGATGCTGACCGCAGCGCGATTCTTGAGCTCGTCGAGAAGATGTTAAGTGAGCGCTCGGCAGTCGTAATGACTCACGGTACGGATACAATGGTCCAGACGGGTCGTTATTTGAAGCAAGCTCTACCTGACCTGAAGGTGCCTATTGTGCTAACGGGCGCGATGACTCCACTGGGGTTTGAAGGAAGCGATGGCTTGCAGAACCTCACGGAGAGTCTCTTTGCTGTGCGGATACTTGGTCCGGGTATATATGTCGTAATGCACAATCAAGCCTTTCCCATAGATCGCGTGCGGAAGGATCGCGAAACATCCCGCTTTGTTTGGAACGATTAAATCTGCTCAATATATATGCTTACTCCTGAGGCCATTAATAAGTTATTTGACGCTGAACTGCCAGAACCCTCGCATTGGGAGTCTTTGAATCCGCCGCGCGATCTTCCGGCCGGTGCCATCGTGACGCGATTTGCCCCAAGTCCGACCGGTTTTTTGCACACAGGCGGTGTCTACGTCGCCACTCTTGGCAAGAATCTCGCACATCATTCCCGTGGTTCGTTCTTTATTAGAATCGAAGACACCGACCAGGCCCGGGAAGTCCCCGGTTCGCGCGCGCAGTTTGCGCGCGCATTCAAGTACTTCGACATCGAGTCAGACGAGAACGACTCGAACTCAAAATGGGGACCTTACGAACAGTCAAAGCGAGAGCGGATCTATCACACTTACTCCCGAGAGTTGCTGCGATGCGACCATGCCTATCTATGTTTCTGCACTCGTGAAGAGTTGGCCCAGATGACGGAAGAACAAAATGCGGCAAAGCTCCAGACCGGCTATTACGGTTCCTGGGCTCGTTGCCGAAATCTTTCGCAGGCTGAAGTCATGAGCCGGCTCGAAGCCGGAAAGCCTTATACGATTCGGTTTCGTTCACCCGATGGTCCACCTGGGCGCGTCGAGTTCGTGGATCTGATCCGCGGTCGAATCGAGCACCAGGACAATACGAACGACGTCGTGTTGTTGAAGAGTAGCGATCAATCTCCGCGACTTCCTACTTACCACTTTGCTCACGTGGTTGACGACACCTTGATGAGAGTCACGGTGGTACTTCGAGGTGAAGAGTGGATCTCTTCAGTTCCGGTGCATTTGCAATTATTCAATGCACTTGGTTTCAAACCAATACCGTATGCCCATATCGCTCCGCTGATGAAATTCGACGGAGCGAGCCGGCGCAAGCTTAGCAAGCGAAAAGATAACGAGGCTGACGTCGCGTTTTACATGGAATCGGGTTATCCCGCGGGGGCGGTGCTACATTATCTAAGAGGTCTTGCCAACAGCAGGTTCGCTGAAATGACGTTCGAGGAATCTGCTTCCGCGGCTCTCAGTTTAAGTGACTGCGGAGTAGCTGGTCCGATCTTCGATCTGGTGAAACTTGAATCGATCAGCCGCGAGTTTATTGTGCAACTTTCCATTGACGAGGCATTGGAAAGTTTGCTCACCTGGGCGCAGGAGTATGATCCGGAGTTGGCGGCAATACTATCCGGTAATTTGCCGCTGGCTCGCCGCATCTTTGCTAATGAGCGACAGACCGAGATGCAACGAAAGGATCTGGCAAAATGGGCGGAGTTCCGGGCGGCCTACGGTTTGTACTTCCAGGAGCTATTTCCCCTGGTAACTGACCCTTCAGATCCTCGCTTCGCTCCAGTCGAACCTGACATGGTAGTTAAGTTGGTCAACGACTTCGCTGATTCGTATCGTCATGAGGGAGACAAAGAGGCGTGGTTCGAACAGATTCGCAGGTTGGCCGCCGCCCACGGGTTCGCACCAACCGCAGGGCAATATAAGAAGAATCCGGAGAATTTTTCCGGTTCGATCAGTCATGTGAGCAATGCCATTAGAATCGCGCTGACCGGACTAAAACAAAGTCCGGAATTTTTCTTAGTAGCGAACAACCTCGGGGAGGAGGAGGTCTTAAGACGTGTCAGAGCACTGACCCGAGGCGACGCGGCGCACAGCGTCTAAGCTATTCGAAGATTACTTCAGCGGGAGTTCCGAGGCGCAATTCAACGGGCGCCTCGACCGATGTAATCAACACGAGATGACCCTGCCGAGCATCTTTTGTAAACTGAAACAGGTATCTTAATCCGAAGCTTAGTTTAGGGAGAAATCAGAAACGTGCCTTTTGAAACTGAATCGACTGAGACTTCGACAGAATCGCTACCAACTGATGATGGGCCTTCGAATTTTATTCGAAACATCATTATCGAGGACCTTAAGAGTGGCAAACATGGAGGCTGTGTACAAACCCGATTTCCCCCGGAACCAAACGGTTACTTGCACATCGGTCACGCCAAAGCCATATGCCTCGATTTCGGATTGGCGGCCGAGTTTGGCGGCAAGTGCAATTTGCGTTTCGACGATACTAATCCGTCGAAAGAAGAAACAGAATACGTTAACGCCATCATGGAGGACGTGCAGTGGTTGGGCTTCCAGTGGGACGGTCTCTGCTATGCCTCTGATTACTTCCAACAACTGTACGACTGGGCGATTCAGTTGATTAAGGATGGCAAAGCTTACGTATGCGATCTCAGCGCTGACGAGATTCGCGAATATCGCGGCACGTTGACCGAACCGGGCAGGGAAAGCCCGTATCGCAACCGTTCAGTCGAAGAGAATCTCGATCTGTTCGTGCGCATGAAACAGGGAGAGTTTCCAGATGGTTCGCGAACGCTGCGGGCGAAGATCGATATGAGTTCGCCGAACCTTAATTTCCGAGACCCTGTCATGTATCGAATTCTCCACATGGACCATCATCGTACCGGTAGTCAGTGGTGTATTTACCCGATGTACGACTATGCACATGGGCAGTCGGATTCGATCGAGCGCGTCACGCACTCCATGTGTACCCTGGAGTTCGACAATAATCGTCCTTTGTACAATTGGTACATAGAACAGCTTGGCATATTCCCTTCGCGGCAATACGAGTTTGACCGGCTGGCCCTCACCCATACTTTGCTTAGCAAACGCAAGCTACTGAAGTTGGTTGAAGAAGGACATGTCGAAGGTTGGGATGATCCTCGTATGCCAACCCTGTCAGGCATGCGCCGGCGCGGTTACACGCCTACCGCCATTCGCAATTTCATCGCGAGTGTTGGGGTCTCGAAGACAAACGGCATTACTCAGTTACAGCAACTCGAATACTTTCTGCGCCAAAACCTAAATCAAATTGTTCCGCGGGTGATGTGTGTGCAGAAACCTCTGCGCGTGGTCATCGAAAACTACGCAGACGACCTCGTGGAAGAAATGGATGCAATCAACAACCCCGAAGATAGTTCCGCGGGAACCAGAAAGATTCCTTTTTCAAAGACGCTTTATATTGAAGAAGATGATTTTCGTGAAGACCCGCCGAAGCAGTTTTACCGGCTCGCCCCTGGTCGCGAGGTGCGCTTGCGGTATGCGTACTTAATAACCTGTAAAGAAGTCATTAAAGACAGCGACGGCAGGATTGTAGAACTCCGTTGCACTTACGATCCGGCTACCCGCGGTGGTACTACGCCTGATGGTCGAAAGGTAAAGTCCACTATTCACTGGGTCTCAGCGGCTCACGCTCTACCAGCCGAGGTTCTTCTCTACAACAACCTTTTTCTTAAAGAAGATCCTAACGAGGTTGAAGAAGGACACGACTTTACCGAAAATCTGAATTTTGATTCGTTACAGGTATTGCACGATTGCCAAATAGAACCGAGTGTGCGTGACGCAGAGCGCGGGACAAAATATCAGTTTGAGCGCCTGGGTTATTATTGCGTTGATCGCGGCCCGGGGAACAAATTGGTATTCAATCGGACGATCGGCCTGCGCGATACATGGGCAAAGATCGAAAAACGCGGACGCGTCGGAGCATAACCCAAACCTGTTGGCCCGTTTTCAATTCTTCCCTGATTAAGGTGTAACGCAAACTGTTAGTTTGCATTCATCGCAAGCTAACAGCTTGCGTTACGAAGGAGGAGAGAGAGGTGTAGAGGTTGTAAGCCTGGCCCTTGCTGCCAAGTCATTGGATTGTGATGCTCTTAGGCTTTAGCGATGGTTGCTGCCCCAGAGATTCATGAACAATCTCTGGTCGTTTCACCCGACAAGCTTCTAAGTCACTCAGACTCATGAGACCTGAAACCATGTCCATGTAACCAACCGCTATCATTCCATTTTCCGTTTTCCACCAGACTACTTCATCCAAGTCGCTAATCTGGTACTCTTCTGGTCCCGAAGTCGTTTGTAAAGTAATCCACGACATTAAATTGTCCTCTCGTTTCGGTAAACAATCTAGTGCCTGTTTAAGCAACTTGCTTGGAGAGAGTTTAGCATTTCAAGGGGTCCCCTACGAATGCGAACTATATATCTTCATCTGCCACTCTTTGCAGGTCGGATTCCCCTTCTGACTTCATGGTGGGATTCATTAATGCCGGCAGCTACCGAGGCGTACTACCCGTTACTGTTGTAGAAGAAAGGGATTCTCTTCTCAAGGATCGCCTGAAAATGACATACGCAACAGACTAAATATCCGTTGCGCGAAATAGAGTTCAATCCGGGGGGTCTGTTAATTATTGAAACGATTGGTGTCAAGGGTGGGAGTCGAACCCACACGACCTTACGGTCAACGGATTTTAAGAACGTTGCAGAGGGTATCACGTAGTCTGACGAAACGATATGAGCCAGTATTTACGCGCCTAGCGGTCGTCAAGGTATCGCTTCGGCTGGCTACATATCAACACGTAAGGCCCCCATCTTGGCCCCATCTTCTTATTCCTTACTCTTAACGGACGTGATCAAGAATTCAGCTCCATCCTTCACAAACACGCGCTGCTCCTTTGGAGTCATTTGTCGGACTAGTGCATCAGGGCCGTAGGTAGCGCGCGCATACTCGACGAGACCCTGGCGACTTGCTTCAATAAGCTGGCGTTCATAGCCGAACGCCTCTTTGATTTCGACCGCAGCTTCGATGATAAAGGCCTGCTTAATTGGAGTCTATAAAGAGACTTGCTGATGTCAAAGGAGTGACAGAGGTCTTACCCCGGCAGGCTTAGCTCGCAATGCGGCGTATGCCACGTGAGGAACACGCACGCGCTTTCGAACAAACTAAGATTTGCAGTTGAAGCCTCCGCGAACTTTATTGACCTCTGAACCGCTCTTTGGTGATCCAGTTATTTATATAACGAGAACAATGGACGAGAGAGATGCCTTCCGTTTGACACGTTGCGAGGAAGCGAATGACATCCAGGTCGACTAGACTGACTTCGTTCAAGTCGAGCGCGACGCTCGCCCCTCCGGTCTCTATTTGCGCTTTCAACTCCTCTATATGCTCTCGTCGCATGCGGCCAATCAGCCTTAGCGTCGTCGTCCGTCCATCCGAGTCTTTTTCGATTCTTAAGGTCACGTTTGTTTTCAAGCCTAACGGTTGCACGCCAAGTGCCACTTGGAATTCCCCTGATCACAGGCGTTTTCGGTTTAGCTTGGGGCCGCTTTTTCGGCGGTTGCTGAAAATTCAGCCTGAGGTGCAGAGTCTCGCCTCTCTTCCGTAACCGTGCGCGCTAGCTTGAACAGGGCATGGAGATGCGAGAAGCTATAAGCAAGACGAAATATTAGGAAAGCTATGAAGGCACGAGAAGCTCATCACAAGACAATCCTGACTGAGGTAGAGAAAGTGGAGGAGTCTGACAAACTCGTAGTCACGTCTGGAGAGAAACAGAATGGCGATGCCTCCAAACAGGACCTCCAGCAAGCGCTACAAGAATCGAGGGACTCGGAGGCCCGGCTCCGAAAGATCATCGACACGATTCCAACGCTGGCTTGGTGTAATTTGTCGGATGGCTCCAACGACTTTGTTAACCAGCGATGGTCCGACTACACAGGTCTCTCTCAAGCAGACGTGAAGAGGGTGGGGTGTAAGGTCGCGATTCACCCTGAGGACCTGCCTAAGTGGCTGGACCAGTGGCGAGGGCTGATAGCTTCCGGAACCGGAGGAGAGATCGAGGCGCGGCTTCGTCGCCATGATGGAGCCTACCGCTGGTTCCTCATCCGAGTACAACCTTTGCAAGAAGAGTCCGGCGAGATTCTCCGATGGTATGGAACCAACACCGACATCGAGGACCGAAAGCGCACAGAAGAGAAGCTACGCGAAGACGAGCGTGAGATTCGCCGGATTACCGACGCCATCCCGCAGACAATCATGGTCCAAGATCCAAGCGGCGTGCCGATCTATGCGAACCAGGCGCTCCTCGACTACACCGGGCTCACCATAGACGACGTGCTCTCTTCAGACTTTCGTGCGCGCATCTTCCATCCCGAAGATCTCGAGCGGCTGCACGACGAGCGGGAAGCGGCGCTGTTACGTGGCCTGCCGTTTGAAATCGAACAACGGGCGCTGCGGAAGGACGGCCGCTATCGTTGGTTTCTGATCCAATTCAACCCGCTGCGGGATGAACACGGAGAAATCGTCCGCTGGTATGCAACCGGCACCGACATTGACGACCGCAAGCACA
>QHXG01000158.1 GCA_003222845.1 Acidobacteriota bacterium
TGGGTTTCATCGTCATGGATGAAGCATTCGACATGTGGAGGCAAGAGAAAACGAAGTTTGATTATCATCTCGATTGGGACCAGTGGCACAAACGCGACCTCGAAGACATGTTGTTGCGCGATCGCAATCATCCGAGCGTTTTCATCTGGAGCATTGGCAATGAGATCAACGAACAATGGAACGGCAATCCCGAAGCGGGACGAATCGGTACAGAGTTATCGGACATCGTTCACAGTCTCGATAAAACTCGGCCGATTACTTCCGCCTGCAACTTTGTGAGCGAGAGGAACACGCTGATTACCGCCGGCGGTCTCGATTTGGTGGGCACCAATTATGAGCACAACAAGATCCCGCAATTTCAGAAAATGTTTCCCGGCCGGCCCATCATCGGCACTGAAACCACTTCGGCGCTGGCGACCAGAGGCAGCTATGACATGCCCTCCGATCTGATCCGCCGCTGGCCCACGCGCTGGGACCAACCTTTGAAAGACGGCAACGCGGACTTTTCTTGTTCCTCTTACGACAATTGCAGCGCGCCCTGGGGCTCGACGCACGAAGAGACTTGGAAAATCGCCAAGAAATATCCTTTCTTTTCCGGCATGTTCATCTGGACGGGTTGGGATTATATCGGCGAGCCGACTCCTTATCCGTGGCCGGCGATCAGCTCGTATTTCGGCATCATCGACCTCGCGGGCTTTCCGAAAGATGTGTACTACATGTACCAGAGCGAGTGGACCACCAAGCGGGTGCTCCACCTGCTTCCGCATTGGAATTGGAAACCAGGAGACAACGTTGATGTGGTGGCCTATTTCAACAGCGACGAAGTAGAGCTGTTTCTAAACGGTAAATCGCTAGGCTCAAAGCGAAAGATCGGCGATGCCCTGCATGTCACATGGCGTGTTCCGTACGAACCGGGCGCGCTTAAAGCAGAATCGCGTAAGAACGGCAAAGTCGTGCTGACCGAAGAAGTGCGCACCGCCCAGCAACCCGCCAGGATTGTTTTGATTCCAGATCGCAAAGTTATTAAAGCCGACGGCATTGATCTATCTTTCGTAACCGTGAAGATTGTCGACAAGAACGGCACGCTCGTCCCGCGCGCTGACAATTTGGTCAGCTTTGAAATCAGCGGCGAAGGCTTCATCGCCGGCGTGGACAACGGCAGCGAGATCAGCCACGAATCATTAAAAGGAAATCATCGCAAGGCATTTCACGGGATGGCGCTGGTGATCGTTCAATCGAAAGGTAAAGTGGGACGAATTAATTTGAAAGCCAGCGCGGATGATCTGTTGCCGGCACCGGTTGTAATTGACGCGCGATGAGCGTTTGCGGAAAGTCTGAAAGTCCGTCTTGGTTCAATCCTGATCATGCCTACTGAGTGGCCAGGGATTACTATTGATCAATTTCTCATCGACGACGCAGCCGAACTTGTTCGAACTGTTCCAGCCCATTCGCGGCGTTTGCGCGAGACCGTAATCGAGGGGGAACGACTGAAACTTCTTCAATGGACTCTGCAGAACAAGAGCGGCAAAAACGAAAGGAAAGAAATGGACTTGGGTCTTCATATGTTCATTCTCGTGTTGACTATTTCGAACCACAAGCCGTAATCTCACGACCTTCGGCTCATTATTCTACCTTCGGCTGCCTATTATTGAAACGGCCAATACTTAATCCAAGGTTGGGGCCAATACCGTGCGACGAATAAATCTAAAGAAGGCGAATGTGGCGCGTTCGGATACCATTCGCGATATCAATCGGCAGATAATACTCAACTACGTTCGCGAAAAAGAACCAATCTCGAGAGCCGAGATCTCCCACGAAACTGCTTTGCAGAGATCGACAGTTTCGCTGATCGTAGAAGAACTAAAATCGCAGGGGCTCATTGACGAGATCGAAGGGGAATCAACTGGAGGACGACCCCCGATTCTTCTTCGTTTGCGGGCTGTCGGCTCGATGGCCATCGGCGTCGATGTAGGGGCTGCTCGCACGACCGTGGCCACCGGTGATTTGGCGGGACGAGTTGTAAAGAGAGAAACGTTTGCCACCGATCCAGACCTTAGAACTACAGTTCGGCGAATAGAAACCTGTATTCGAAACTTCATGCGCAGCGAGCCAGGTATTGAAGGGATCGGGATCAGTCTCCCCGGATTAGTTGATTCCGAAACTGGCGAGGCGCTTTTTATTCCGCACTTCAAGTGGCGAGACTGGGCCATCGCGAATGAATTGCGCGAGACTACTGGGCTCCCCGTAAGGGTAGACAACGACGCTAATGCTGCGGCATTGGCTGAGTTGTGGCTCGGACGTCCTGAAATACGTGACGCGCGCGATTTCATACTGGTGCTGGTAGAAGAGGGACTCGGCACCGGAATCGTGTTCGATGGCCAGGTTTATCACGGGATGAATGGAGCAGCGGGCGAATTTGGCCACATGACGATCGGCAAAGACGCACCGGTAGCATGCGCCGCAGGCAGTTATGAATGCTGGGAAGCTTTTGCTTCGGAACGCGCTGCCCTGGCGCGTTATGCAAAGACGAATTCACGATCAAGCGCCGATGCAATTACCTTTGAGCAGTTGATCGACCGTGCGCTAGCCGGAGAGGAGAACGCGAAGCATGCTTTGCTGGAGACTGCTTATTACCTCGGCCTTGGAATTTCAAATCTACTGAAGGGCTTGAGTCCCGAAGCCGTGATCGTCGGCGGACAAATCTCGCGCGCCTGGCCCGTGATTGCTGATGAGCTAACAAATGCCGTGGCGCAGAGCAGTATCTGCCGCGGTCTGCCATCTGCCCGCTTAATCGCATCGACGCTCGGACATAATACGCGTTTGATGGGCGCGCTAAGCCTGGTACTCGCGGGAAAGTTCGCGTCTGTTTTGCCAGCTTAGTATTCAGGAATTCGGATACGTTCCCAAAATCTCCAATAATGACTTCTCTTGGCGCCGAAGAGGTAATCAGCGCGAATAACGAATTTCCAAAGCCGTTACCGTTAACATTGCAAGTTGCAAATTACCATTGGTGGTGCGGCATCTGCGTTGCCTCGTCGAAAATCGGTCTGCACTTTCTTTAGTTTTCGCATAGAGCAACAACAAGAAAATCTGATTTTGTGGAAAAAACTCTTGACAAAGAAGTCGTCTGGTAGTACTAAGGCTTTTGTCAGGTCGTGCAACAAAGCAGCTTATACTCGGATTCGGGTCTTATCACTAGGCTAGGCTTTATTAGTTTCTACAATAACAGTTATTGAAATCTGTGGTGCTCGGGCTGAACAGCCTGCAAGCTCCAATTCGACAAGCAGGGTTAATCTCAAAGTCTTTGGTCTTTGTCCGTGAGGCTCTTACCGCCTGAGATTCCGCGAGCATAAGCGAGCGAGCCTTGGGTTTTCGGATTTTCCCAATCGCGTCTGTGCGCGTCTTCTTTGGAGGCTAAAGTGATGTTCGAGGCTAACAATCCGCAACGACATTTTCATTCGACGCTGCTAATCCTGGCTATCCTGGTGTCCCTGGCGTTTCTGGCTGCACCGTCGGCATTCGCTCAGGGAACCGGTAGCGCCACGCTGCGCGGGACTGTTAAAGATCCGAAGGGCGCGGTGGTTCCCGGTGCTACGGTTACAGTGATCAATGAGCGCACCAAAGATGAGCGCAAGACAACCTCCAACGACGAGGGTGTGTATGTCTTTTCCGCACTGACGCCCGGTAATTATACGGTAAAGGTCGAGGCTCAGGGCTTTAAGACCGCAGAGCAGTCTGGCCTTGCCCTTGAGACCAACAGTACCCGTGGCTTCGATATCGGCATGCAGATCGGGCAACCGACCGAGACAGTCACGATTACCGCCGGGGCCGAACAGCTTCAGACGGAAACCGGCGCCAGAGAGAACACGATTACATCGTCACAAATTAACAACCTGTCGATCGTCAGCCGCAGCGCTGTCGAGTTGTTGCGCATTCTACCCGGCGTGGTTGCTCCCGACGACACCGCTCTTGAGCAAACTGGGTTCCTCGCCGGCGCCAACAACAGTGCCGCGTATCACGTGAATGGTTTGCGAGGCGAAGAAAACAACGTGACGATTGACGGCTCGCGAATGATGGACTTCGGCGCGAATAACGGAAGCGCCATAACCGCAAACCCGGACATGATCCAGGAGGTGAGAGTCCAGACCAGTAATTATGCTGCCGAGCACGGCACCAGCGCAGTCCAGATAAGTGCTACTACCAAAGGCGGGAGCAACGCCTTTCACGGCTCGGCATACGACTACATGCGCGATCATCGCTTTCAAGCCAGCGATCGCTCGAACAACATCGCCAACCCGATTGTCCCGAAACTGCCGAGTAAGTACAACTATCCGGGGGGAAACATTGGCGGCCCGGTGATACTTCCCTGGACCAAGTTCAACCGCAAGCGGGATAAACTATTTTTCTTCGTCGGTTTCGAGTACTACTATCAACGCGTCGACGAAGGCTTGTCGCGGAACGTCGTCCCTACCCTCAAGCAGCGAGCGGGCGATTTCAGTGAGTTGCTGGGCCACACTGATCAAAATCGAATCTTTAATCAATTTGGCACAGTTAATGTTCCTTTCGGTTGTACGGTTAATGGTGTAACTGCTGGCAATCCTGCGCCTAACAACAACATCGCACCGTGCCTCGATCCCTTTGGCAAAGCTCTGTTGAATCTTTATCCATTGCCGAACTACCAGGACCCGAATAACCGCTACAATTACGTCTACAGCGTGCTCAGACCGAACGACAGAAATCAGTTTACGTCGCGCTTTGACTACACCATCAGCGATAAGACCAAACTCTACGTCCGTTTTGCTCGCGAGTTTGAGAAGCAGGGATTCCCGCGTGGACTTTGGTGGGATTCATCGAACTACGAACTCCCCGGCAAGCTCCAAAGCAATAACCTTGGCCGCTCCGTCGTAGTTAATTTGACGAATGTCGTTGATCCCACCATGACCAACGAGGTTCTGTTTAGCGCCAGCAAGTTGAATCTCCATTACGACTATGCCGATCCGAGCAAGGTGTCGTACTCGGCTTTGGGTCTGCAAAAGGTTGGCTTTTTCCCGGGCAATAACCCATACGTTCCCGTGGGCGTCATTGACGCCTGGGGCGGCGGGATTGGTGGTAATCTGTTCACGGCTTATGGGTACCCGATCTTTTCGCCTTATAGCAGTTTCTCCGTTACCGACAACCTGACTAAAGTTCATAATACCCACACACTGAAGTTTGGCGCCTTCATCGAGCAAGGTAACAAGACGCAGCAGTCGAACCACGACACGGACATAACGGTCGCGCAGTGGGGCGAGGCGAATGCTACCGGTAACAACTATGGTGACTTGTTCGTGGGACGACCGATTGACTTCACGCAGTCTACAGACCGTCCGGAAGATCACTTCCGCCTCTACAACTACGAGTTCTATGCGCAGGACAGTTGGAAAGTGCGTCCGAACGTCACCCTTGAGTACGGAATGCGCGCCGGTTATTTCCCGCAAAACTTCGAGCGAGGAGGTCTGGGCGTTTTGTTTGATCCGCGCGCCTATGTCCCAACTCAAGGAATTTTCATAAATGGAGACCGAACCAAACCCAATGGCTTTAAGCTGGCTGCCAGAGGCGAGATCCCGAAAGGTATTCTTCCTAACGTGCCCGTCCAGTGGATGCCGCGGCTGAATTTTGCCTGGGACATCGGAGGCAAGGGAGATTTGGTCGTGCGCGCCGGCGCCGGCTTGTTTTACAATCGCGTTCAGGGTAACTATGACTATTATTCCAGCGGCCAGATGCCCAACACGTACACCTCGACGGTTGATACGCCCTGGGCTTCTGCGACCGGACTCACGTTTAGCGACCTGAAGAATGTCGACCCGTTCTCAACCATCTCGAACGTCAGCATCAATTCCCGGGATATCAATTCAAACGAAATCCCCAGAATTGCCAACATGAGTTTGACGATCGAGAAAAGGCTGCCCTTGCACAATATTCTGACCGTCGCCTATGTTGGGACTGAGGGGAGGCATTTGCCACAGCAGATGAATATAAACACGATTCCCTTGGGTAGACTGTTGAGCGGGACGGTGGGAAACTCGAACCTGTCTATTCCAGTGAATCGCGCCGCACTCGACGGGTCCGTCCTCAAGCAGTTCAGGCCGTTCACGGCATTCAACTCCGTCGGTGTCTATCAGTTCACGGGAACTTCCAGCTACCACTCGATGCAGGCGACCTTAAGCCATCAGGGAAAGAACCTGCAATACTTTGCCA
>QHXG01000159.1 GCA_003222845.1 Acidobacteriota bacterium
GAAGGGCCGTCGCTGGTCCGACGGTTTGCATCAGGCAGTCGAAGCCAAAGAAGGCGTGAAGATCGAGCGCGAGAATCAGACCCTCGCCACGATTACGCTGCAAAATTATTTCAGACTTTACGAAAAGCTTTCCGGCATGACCGGCACGGCAGAAACCGAAGCGGCTGAGTTTCATTCGACTTACAAACTTGATGTGATCGTGATTCCCACCCACATGCCGATGGTCCGCAAAGACAACCCCGATATGATCTATCGCACCCTGCCGGAAAAATGGGACGCGGTCGTCGAAGAAATCAAAGAGCGTTACGTGCATGGTCAGCCGGTGTTGGTCGGCACGGTTTCCGTGGAAAACTCTGAACTGATCGCTCGCCGACTGCAGCGTGTCTCGGTTCCGCATAACGTGCTCAACGCCAAATACCATGAGCGCGAAGCCGAGATCGTGGCGCAGGCCGGCCGCAAAGGCGCGATTACGATCGCCACGAACATGGCGGGCCGCGGCACGGACATTCTGCTGGGTGGCAACCCCGATTTCATGGCGCGCGAGTTTTTGAAAGAGCAGGAGATCGATCCAGACGAGGCGACCGACGACCAGTGGCGAGAAGTCTATGCGCGTGCTAAGCGCATCGTCGAATCGGAGCACAAGGAAGTCGTGTCACTGGGTGGATTGCACATACTCGGCACCGAGCGCCACGAATCAAGGCGCATCGACAATCAGCTTCGCGGTCGCGCGGGCCGTCAGGGCGATCCGGGATCGTCGCGCTTTTTCCTTTCACTCGAAGACGATCTGATGCGCATCTTCGCCGGCGACAAGGTCAAGGCCTTGATGCAGCGTCTGGGCATGGAGAAAGGCGTGGCGATCGAATCCAAGATGGTTTCCAAACGCATCGCCGCGGCGCAGAAATCGGTCGAAGGCCGCAACTTTGAAACGCGCAAGCACCTGCTGGAATACGACGATGTGATGAACAAGCAGCGCGAGACCATCTATGGCTTGCGCCGCCAGTTGATGGAAGAGCCCGATCAGCGTGAGTACCTCGTGGGCGAGACGGGCGTGGCGCGCGATCTGTTCGCCGATCTCACCAAGCAGTATCTCGATCCAAATCTCTCGCCCGATGAGTGGGATGTCGAAAACTACAAAGTCCAGATTCATGCCGTCTACGCGCTTGATTGCGACGCTGAAGGAATCGATTTCCAGAACCTCACTTCGCAGGAAATCGAGGAGACCATCTGGGAGAAGCTAAAGACGAAATATTCCGAAAAAGAAAAACAGATTGGCGACGAAGCGATGCGCACCTATGAGCGCATCATCATGCTCAACATCATCGACGCGCAGTGGAAGGATCACCTGCTGGCGCTCGATCACTTGAAGCAGGGCATCGGGCTCGTCGGCTATGGCCAGAAAGATCCTTTGGTCGAATACAAGAAAGAAAGTTTCGACCTGTTTCAGGCCATGCTTGACCGCATCGATACGACTACGATCCGTTCGCTGTTTAATCTACAAGTTGTCGCCGAAGAATCACCGGAAGAAATTCGGCGCCGCCGCCTCGCCGCGCGACGACGGGGTTCGATGCAGTTTACTGGCCCCAACCAGGGCGCCGCCGCCGCCGGTGAAGAGGCCGGCAAGATTAAAACGGTCGTTCGCAGCGAACCGAAAGTCGGCCGCAACGATCCCTGTCCGTGCGGTTCAGGAAAGAAATACAAGAAATGCCACGGAGCGGCGGTGTAAGCTTTAGTGGGAGGCGGTGAAATGACAAGACCCAATCTCGTCAGGCGTTCATTCACACCGGCGCTGACGGTATTGATTTTTCTGCTGATTGGTGGCGCAAACGGACAAACCCAAGGCTTGGAAACAGATCAAGCCACGTCGCATGGAATCGAACTTTATCAGAGAGGCAATGCAGCAGAAGCGATCAAAGTTTTGCAGGTCGTCGTCAAGAAGCACCCGGAGGATGCTGACGCATGGTACTATCTCGCACGCGCCTTCAACAGCGAGGGAGCGATTGGCGCGGCTCGACCTGCATTTGAACACGTCATCACACTGCGACCAGACTTTGCTGACGCTTATGCCAAACTCTCATACGCCTTAATCCTGGCGAATGAAACGGAGAGGGCGATCGCTGCCGGCAAACGCGCCATCGAACTCGGCGATCACAGCGCCGAGCCGCATTACGCGATCGCCGAATCGAGTTTCCGAACCGGTGCAATCGAGAAAGCGGTTGAGGAGGCGAATCTCGCGCTTCAAATCAAACCTGATTTTGGCTTGGCTTTCATCACCAAGAGCCTAGCTCATTATTCGCTCAAGCAGTACGAGGAAGCAGCAGCAAGTCTGGAAAGGTTTCTCGCAATCGATTCGCGCGACGCGGATCAGGATGTGTGGCGTGCGCAACTGGAAAGCTTGCGTGGTTTCAAGCAGTCTGAAGCGATGACTAATGCACCTCGCAGTGCTGAATCGACACCGGATTTGCCGCTCACTGGTAAGCAAGTAACAGTAAAAGCGCGAGTCTTGAGCAAGCCCGAGCCTACTTACACCGAAGCGGCGCGCAGGGCTGGGGTGACTGGAACAGTTGTCATAAGGTGCGTTTTCTCCGGGAATGGCGAGATAAGAAACCTCTTTGTCACCAGAGCCCTCGGCTTTGGACTTACGTCAAAAGCTGTACAAGCAGCTCGGAGGATCAAATTCAATCCTGCCATAAAGGACGATCGGCCCGTGTCGATGTACATGCAACTCGAGTATAACTTCTATCTGTATTAGTCCACATAATCAGTTCTTTCGCGAAACTCAACCCGAGTTAAACTGCGCGCAGTGAACAAAGAATCAAACTCAACCAATCCCGTCGTGCAATCGATTATTTCCGGCAACGCTCCGCCGTCGGCGCGGATGGCCGCGGGGCGGGGATTATTGCCACTGCCGCAGGCTGACTTGCTTGAAGTCCTGGTCCATTTAAGCGCGGATAACGATCCGGAAGTTGCGCGCGCCGCACAGGCCACGCTCGAAAGTCAGCAGCCCAACGATCTGTTGAGCGTAGCGAAATCCGAAAGTGCCGCGCCGGCGGTGCTTGGCTATTTGGCTTCGCGCCCTAATGCAAATCGTGACATTCATGAAGCGGTCGTCGGTAATGTCAACACCCCTGATGAAGCGATCGCGTTGCTGGCCCGAGCCGCGACTGATGGTTCTCTGCTCGAATTGCTGACGCTGAATCAGCAACGACTGATTCGCGCGCCGGAGATTATCGATGCAATTCTGCTCAATCCGGCGCGTACGGCTGAAGCCGAGCGACGCGCGAAAGAAACTCGCGAAGAGTTTTTCGAGAAAGAACGTGGCGCGCGCCAGATTGCTCAGGAGTTGCGCGCTCAGGGCAATAACGCGGCCGCCGAGTTTTTCGAGACGGCTGAGTTGACGCCAGTCAACGGCGCGATATCTTTCGATGATGCGTGGCTGATTGCCCAACACATCGAAGTTTCAGATGCCGACATCGACGACTCGTGGCTGGCGCGAGACTTCATCGAAGAGATGTTGGTGGAAACGCCCGAACAAACAGCGGCTAACGTCCAGGCAGTGCTCAACGCCGAGAGTCTCGAGGGCGAAATCTCACCGGAACGCATTTCATTGATTCGCCGCATCATGTTCATGAGTGTTAAGGATCGAGTCAAGCTGGCTCTGAAAGGCGATCGCGAGGCCCGCGGAATTCTGGTACGCGACGCGAACAAGATTGTGGCCGCGGCCGTCATCCATAATCCGCGCTTGAGCGATCAAGAAGTAGAAAAGATCGCCGCGATGCGCACAGTCTGCGACGAAGTGCTGAGGTTGATCGGCATGGGCCGAGCCTGGGCTCGCTCGTATCCGATCATTCATAATTTGGCGCGCAACCCCCGCACACCACTGGCGACCGCCGTTCACATTTTGCCGCGAATCCGCACAAAGGATCTGAAGGCAATCACACTGAACCGCAATGTATCTGAGGGCGTCCGAAGACAGGCTTATCGGCTGTCGGAAGTCCGCACTCCAGGCCACTAGCCGGGTGGTTCTGTCACGGAGCTGTTACAAATTCCTCGTTTTTAACTTGACGCAAGGATTCAGACGAGTATAATTTTGGGTTTACCAGGCTTTCAGGTGTTTGAAATTGGAGTTTCGAGGCAAAAACTTCAAAGCGGTGCAATTTTTCGAAAGCGGCGGCGGCAAGCTCTTTTATTTTAAGCCCGCAAGACTTTATCTCGCCCGTCAATAAAAGCACCACCATGAAGTACGGGATCGGCCATAAGTGACGATTCTCAAGTCTTTTGCTTTAACACCCCTGTGATTCCCGAACCTGCCCGGAAAGTCTTCGCCCCGCCAGTTTGCAAGAATTGGCGGGGCGCATCTCTGTTCATTGCCGATTTTTGATTGCCGATTGCCGATTGGTAGGCTCAATCTCTGGTTTTGAAGTCTAGCGGCTCGTCCGATGTGAGTGCGGCTCAGCACCGCACTAATCCGGCGTTGGTTTTTCAAATTGGCAATTGGCAATCGAAAATCGGCAATGGCTTACATCGCCAGTCCACCGTCAACCTGAATTACCTGCCCGGTGATGTAACGCGCATCGTTGGACAAAAGGAAACAGGCGATGCGCGCAACTTCATCCGGTGCGGCAAATCGGCCCAATGGAATCTGCTCCAGGATTTTTGCTTGATAGCCTTCGTCAAGCGCGCTGGCCATATCGGTCGCGACCATCCCGAGCGCCAGCGCGTTTACGGTAACCTTACGACTGGCAACTTCGCGGGCTAACGCTTTCGTTAAGCCGATCAGGCCCGCTTTCGAAGCTGAATAATTCGACTGCCCGGCCATCCCGACCACGCCGCTGATGGAGGTGATGTTGAGGATGGATCCGCCCTCTTCCTGCCGCAGCATTACTCGTATAGCTGCCTTGGCAAAGTTCCAGGCGCCTTTGAGATTCGTATCGATGACCGCATCCCAATCCTCTTCCTTCATCCGCAGAATCAAAGTGTCGCGCACGATGCCGGCATTGTTGACCAGAAAATCGATCCGGCCAAAAGTATCTTTGGCTTGCTTGACCATCTCCGCCGCGGCGTCGGTGTTAGCAACGTCACACTGCGCAGCCAGGACGCGTGCGCCCAACGCTTGAATCTCGGCCTTTAGAGTCTCGGCCGCATCTGTGCTCTTCGCGTAGTTGAATGCTACATCAGCACCGCGTCGTGCGAGTTCTAAAGCAATTGAGCGTCCGATGCCGCGCGTGGCGCCGGTGACGATTGCAACTTGCCCGGAAAAAGCTTTTTCTTCGACAGTCAATACTCGATCACCTCTCATCAATTGATAAATTCAACCTGGAATCGGACGCACTATATCAGAGCTTTGATCTGCCGCGGAAGCAATTCACACCCACACGCACGTTTGCCCACAGAGTTCTTTTATTGTAAAGATTCAAAGCCGGCACTTCAGGTTTAAAGGCTATTGAGGCTGCAGGAACGCGCACCGGAAACGTGGAGGAAATGTGAAGCTAATCATTCTCGCCGCAGGTTATGCCACGCGTCTTTACCCGCTAACGCTCAACCAGCCAAAGCCTTTGCTCGCGGTTGCGGGAAAGCCGATGCTTGAACATGTGCTTGATAACCTGAACCCAATCTTGGCTATCGATCATATTTACATAGTCACCAACGCCAGGTTCGCTGAGCCCTTCCAACGTTGGGCTGACGACTTCCGAAATCGTCATGTCGGTCCGCCAATTACAATCGTTAACGACTTTTCCACGGATGATTCTAACAAGCTTGGAGCAATTGGCGATATGAATCTGGTTCTGAACGAGGCGCAGATCGACGACGACATTGTGGTTGTTGCCGGCGACAATCTTTTTAGTCACAGCCTGGAGGATTTCGGTGAGTTCTGTCGCACGCGAAACGCGCCAGTCCTGGGTGTGTATGATGTCGGTAACCTCGAGGAGATAAAAAAGTACAATGCCATCGAAATAGACGATGCCGGCCGAATTACTTTCTTTGAAGAGAAGCCGGCGCAGCCAAAGAGCACGCTGACCGGCATCGCCCTGTACTTTTATCCAAAGTGGTCTCTGCCGCTAATCCGTCAGTATCTGGCAGAAGGTAACCACGCTGACCAGCCGGGTCTGCTCGTGCAATGGTTCTACCCACGCACGCCATTCTATGTCTGGCGGGTGCCAGGCATTTGGTATGACGTAGGCTCAAAAGAGACGCTGGAGGAGGCGAACCGAATCTTCGCTGAGCCGACACTCGCCAGCTGAAAAGGACTATCAATGCTTGATCTCAACTACGTGCGAGAAAATCTTGACGGCGTGCGCGCGGCGCTTGCCGCTCGAGGCATGCCCGCAACGGCGCTGGATGATTTCGCGCAAGCCGATGCCGAACGGCGGCGAGTAATTGCCGAATCCGATGCGCTCAACGCTGAGCGCAACACCGCAAGTCGCGTAATCGGCGGGCTGATGAAGGAAGGCAGGCGCGAAGAAGCCGAAGTGCAGCGTAAGCAAGTTGGCGACCTTAAAGATCGAATCGCAGAACTCGATCAGAAGCGAGAGCAGGCCGAAGCGCGCCTGCGGGAACTACTGTTGACGCTTCCCAATATTCCCCATGAAAGTGTTCCCGTCGGCAAAGATGAATCGGCTAATGTTGAGATTCGGCGTTGGGGGACCAAGCCAGAGTTTGATTTCGAACCGAAGGATCACGTCGACTTAGGAACCTCGCTGGGAATTCTCGATCTGGAGCGTGCGGTCAAGGTCGCCGGCGCGCGCTTTGCGATCCTCAACGGCGCGGGCGCGCGTCTGGAGCGCGCGCTGATTGATTTCATGCTGGATTTACACACGCGCGAGCACGGTTATCGGGAAACGTTACCGCCGTTCATCGTCAACGCGTCGGCGTTGTTCGGCACCGGACAACTGCCGAAGTTTGAAGAGGACTTATTCAAGCTCGAAGATGAGCGCGGTTTTTATTTGGTGCCGACCGCGGAGGTGCCGGTGACTAATTATTATCGCGAAGAGATTCTCGATGCGTCGCAGTTGCCGATGAAGTTTGTCGCTTATACCCCTTGCTTTCGATCCGAAGCCGGCAGCTACGGGAAAGACACGCGCGGGGTGATTCGACAACATCAGTTCGAGAAAGTTGAGCTGGTGAAATACGCGCTGCCGGAGAATTCTTACGACCAACTTGAATCGCTCACGCGCGACGCGGAGACGATCCTGCAACGGCTGGGGATTCACTATCGCGTGGTCGCGCTTTCAACCGGCGATCTTGGTTTCAGCAACGCCAAGACTTACGACATCGAAGTGTGGCTGCCTTCGCAGAATGCCTTTCGCGAAATCTCGTCCTGCTCGAACTACGAAGCGTTCCAGGCGCGGCGCGCCAACATTCGCTTTCGCCGCGCCGGTGGAGCGAAGCCCGAGTTTGTGCACACCCTGAACGGCTCTGGTCTGGCAGTCGGCCGCACTTGGCTTGCCATCCTTGAGAATTATCAGCAGGCCGACGGCTCGGTGATCGTTCCGGAGGCTTTGCGGCCGTTTATGCGCGGCTTGGAGAGCATCAGCAAATAGCTTGCTCCTTCGCGCCTTTCTGAAATTCACTACTGGTATTCCAGTTATCTTCCACGCTATAGTGAAAGTGCGTGCTGCAAACTGCTGACTTTTGTGATCTCCTTGCCGCCGTCGATTCCGAAGTAAAGCTCCGCGGAAACTTGAAGCGAGTGCTGGAGGCGCTGGACGAGTCGAAGCGCGACATGTTCGTCCACTTCCGGCAACACCTCGATTTGGACGCGGCGGCCCAAGCGGTCACCCTCAAGATCCAGAATCTTTGCCTCGCCAAGTATCACTACCTGTACGGTTAGTTCTTCGTTATAGCAGGGGATAAGAATCGCGGTGGTGGTCTTTGTGGTCACGTCGTCAATATTCTCTCGCGCTGCTATTGTTCCAAGGCAATGCGCCTTCGCAATTGCGTGTTCACCTTCGCGTCCACGTGATGAGCCTGTTGTCTTCGGCGGCGCGCCGCGGCGGAAACCACCAGCCTCGGAGCGTGGCCCTGGTCACCTTCTGCGGTCCCGACCTTGATCGTTTTCTGGCATTATAAGCAACGATAAAAATGAGACTCGCATCCGCCGTTTTGATCGTTCTTGGTCCATGTTACGGCTTCAGCAGCACGGGAGCTAACGGCAAACGCGATTGCAACTTCGTACTACAAGGGCCGTCCGTGAACTCAATATACGTAGTCAGAGTGGTCACTAGGCTCGGTTCATTGACGCACAGCTTCACGGCGGAAGCTGATTCGATGATCTGATTCTTGAGGGCGGAATTCTTTTGGTTGTCGGGCGGTTGCGGAAACTGGCGAATGCAAAATGTCGTGATTGACGGAAGCGCCTGTGACCGAATTACTGCCGCCAAGTCAGTATACAGCGCGGGGTCTCTTACATCCGCATTCCAGCGAGTCTTGTCTCGGACAAGGAGGAATTGCTTCGTCCCCTTGCTCACGCGATAGATCTGGAGCGTAGGCACGGCTGGATTACTGCCAGAGTAGCGAGCAAATTGCCAGTCCCAGTCGCGATGATAAATGAAAAACAAGATCAGACTGAATTGATCTACATAGACTGCGGCAGGGTGCGATGGAAAAGTCTCGCGAAAACTGTTCATTTCGGACGAATAGAGATCGGTCGAATCTTTGGGAAATCGAGAAAACTGCCTCACCGAAACAGCGACAATCAATAGGATGACGGCAGCGGCGAGTAATGTTTTAAATCGGCCATCACTTATTACATTTGCCGAGCGATCCAGTAGGACACATCCCCAGGTGACCGTAAAAGGGAAGAGGATGAATTGTTGCCGCAGGTAGCCCCCGAAAGGATACCAGCCTAGGATTCCGCCGGCGATCGTGCTGCCCAGGATGATAAAGGTTACCAACATCATCGCCGACGCCCGAGCGTTCTCTGGCAGCGGAGTTCGAATTACATAAACCGTGAGGCTGGCCGCAACTACCAAACCGACGAGCACGACAATGAACCCCGCCGATGTTTTGACTTCGACAGGGGAGAACGAATTGAACAGATATTGAGCGTTCCGAAATAGAAATCCCGTGAGCGTCTCACCCCGACCGGGCTGGAAATAAAAATCAAGCAGGTGGTTGGCAATACCTGCGTGTATTCGTACGTGAGCGTAGTACATCAAGCCACCCACGCTTACAATAGGGAGGAAGGTAGCGAGGTCCGAAACTACACGGTTCAGAAACTTGTGCCGGAACGAGAGGAGGCCGTAGGCTCCCGCCACTAGACCACATGCGAAGACATAAAAGAATGCGCAGTAGTGTGAGCCAATGCCTATGATCGCGAAAGCCGCGAAGCAAATCCGCGACTTCAGGTGGCGGCGCCCATCAAGAATGTCAAGAAAGTAATAGAAAGATACCAGCACGAAGAACACGCAGAGCATGTATGAGCGTACTTCATTCGAGATGATAATGGAGGGAAGAGCAAACCCGTAGGCGAGCGCCGCTATCGCAGGAGTATACCGCCACAACGAAAGTTTTTCGGCTACCTTTCCTACAATGAAAACAGATCCGACTCCAGTAAGGATCGAAATAGCGCGGTAGATAAGAGCCGATCTTCCAAACCACAGCACCACTTTCAGTAGCAGGTAGAAGAGAGGAGGGTGGAAATCAGCCTGGCACTCCTGCCAGAAGATCTCCCATTTATTCTGCATTGCGATGAAAACATGTAAGTAGCCGTCGTAATCAATGTGTTGGGTGGCTCCCAGATAGATTCTCGGTATCGCCGCCGCGAGTGAAATGAGGATTAGCAGTTGGGCTTTGGAGTGCTTTCGCATGCTTCTCCACTAGGAAAATTATCTTAAATATTTTTGGGTTTAGCGAAGCATTATGTGATCCGCACGATGCTCTCGACGAATCTGTCGATCGGGCGGCTGGATGCCGAAGGATATGTCGCATCGGGTCTCCATTTCCTGGTACTCTCGATCGGCGGCGTAACGCAGCCGATCCTATCAGCAATATCGCCGGAATGGCAATCTTGACGTCGTCTACCAGAACATTCCCGGAACCTGGCGGAGGCGAAGAAGCGGCTTGGCAAGCAGACTCCGATTCTCAGTTGGCAGTTCCTGGCCTTCGAGCATAACCGGCACGAGATTCCTTTGGCGATTCAGACGGCGCGCGAACTTGGCCTGGACATGATCAGAATCCGCGAGCCATTCGAGGTGTCGTGGGATGTGCCATCGATCAGGGCCGCGAAGGTCGACGGACAGACCGAAGTTTTCAACCCAGACTGTGGCGTGGGGATTCACCACAACTGGAATGCGTTTCCCGATGAACTCGCGGCCGAGGCGATCGGGCGCGAGTTTGCGTCGCGGTGGATCGACCGGCTCCCAGCGGACTCAGTGGAAGAGCCGGCGCAGGCGTCGGAGCACACGTGCCGGTGGCTATACTCAAATATGACCGCTCCTGTGCGGGTAATGGTCGCCGTTTGATTCGTATCGTAGACCAGACCTACTCGGATCGCTCGCTGCTTCGAGTTTGCTGGTCCCGACCCACGCGATCTACTTTGGTTGATAGCGCTGCGTCTTTGTCAGACTGTCTGTCGGGTCGGTGACGACCAAAAGCGCCGGCATCCGGACCACTCGCAGGCGCCGGATCGTAATCATACCGAGAACCTGCACGCTTCTGCGCATCTGATTTGACTCCGCGCTTTTGTGACTGCTGTTCACCCATAGTTGTCCTCCACGAGATTTCTAATGCGACCGCTAACGAGCTGTTCATTATCCGAGACGAGCTCGCTTCTTCTTATCCTGTTCCTCGACGCTCTTTTCTATATTCTCGTCGGGGACCAAATCATCGAGATGCGAGCGTCCGCGGCCTGTGACCGCCTGTTGATTGTAATAGCCACCCGGCGCGAACTGTCCTGACTCGCCAATGTCGAGTGATCGATCTTCTCTCCTCAAAGGATCCGGCGTCGAAGGCTCCCAACCTTCTTCCTCATTCTCTGCCCTCGCTTTTGCAAACCTCTTCTCTTTCATAGTTGCCTCCTTTCGTGCCATGAAGCAGTGCAAGCTGAGGGCCGGTCGCGCGTCAGCGCTAAAGGTCAATTCTGAACGCAGCGAAATGCTCCGGGGCGTAGGAAAGCGCGACAGTGGTGTTCGATAATAGTTTTGATTAAGATGAAAACCCTCGCTGCATCGCACTCTTCTGCGGATTGAAATGATTCCTTCCTTGATATTAGTTCCTTGAGTGATAAGCTACTCTGCAAATACTCGCTAAGGAGAAACCCATGCGATCAGTCTTGGTCATTATTTTTCTCTGCATCGTTGCCAGCGCGGGGTTTGCCCAAACTTCCAATCTGCCCCCCAGAAATTATCCGGCGCCCGTCGAGGGCGATTATGTCATCCAGAATTTTCGCTTTCACAGCGGCGAGACTCTGCCGGAGCTGAGAATTCATTACCGCACGATTGGGTCGCCAACGCGCGATGGCTCAGGCCTGGTGCGTAACGCGGTGTTGATTGGACACGGCACCGGCGGCGCGGGCACACAGTTTCTTTCGCCGCAGTTTGCGAACGTTCTTTTTGGACCAGGACGGCTGCTGGACGCAACCCGCTATTTCATCA